>JAISZQ010000295.1 GCA_031269165.1 Spirochaetaceae bacterium | reverse complement strand
GGTCCGCGAATGGCGCGAATAAATACGAATAATATATACCCATCAGCGCGTATTCGCATACATTTGCGTACATTCGCGGACAAAAAAACTATTCATTTGCTTAAGTTGTTGACAGTGGGAGACTTCCCCCTCCTTAAGGTATGCAGGAAAATCACTCTGTAACAAGGAAGCACTGATGTATGCAATGGTTTCTGCCGATAATGAGTATAGGATCCTATCCAATGACCGTAATCACACAAAAACGCCGCGCCGCTCTTGTCTGTCTCTTTGTTCTCGTCTTGTCGGGCGCCTCTGAATTGTACGCCGCCGAAAGCGCGTTGACTCTGCCGCAGGCGCTCACCGCGCTGGGGTGCAACATTCGCTACAATCCGTTGCTCAGGCAGGGGCGGATCGACATGGACGGGCACGACGCGGCCTTTACGGTGGGGACGCGGGGCAACCGGACGCTGGTGCTCTTTGACAACACGCATCTTATCAGCATTGACGCGCCGTATACGGAAGGCGGTGTGTTGCTCTTTCCGAATACGTTCATCGCGTCGGTGAAGAACCTGTTTACCGAGGCGGTCAATCAGGACAAGGAACGGTACCGTATCGCGGCGATCATCATTGATCCGGGGCACGGCGGCAAAGACGCGGGGGCGCAGGGGACGCACACCATTAATGGAAAGAAAGTGACGGTTGTCGAGAAAGATGTGGTGCTCAAGGTTTCCCAAGAACTGTACGCCACGCTCCGGGCGGCCTATCCCGACAAGAAAATCCTCATGACGCGCACGGGCGACACCTATCCCAGTCTGGACGACCGGACGGTGATCGCAAACTCGGTGCCCCTGCGGGAAAACGAGGCGATCGTCTATGTCTCGGTGCACGCGAACGCTTCGTTTAACCGGAACGCGCGCGGCTACGAGGTGTGGTATCTTACCCCGGAGTATCGGCGCGATCTTCTTGGAAGCGGGGGGCAGGCAAACGTCTCCCTCTTGCCCATTCAGAACGCGATGCTGGACGAGGAGTATACCAAGGAAAGCGTGATGATTGCCGAGTCGATTGTCGCGGGCTTCAAGGGTAAGTTTCCCGCATCGTTTCCTTCTCGCGGGGTCAAGGCCGAGCAATGGTATGTGGTGAAAAAGTCGAAGATGCCGGCGGTGCTGGTGGAACTCGGTTTCGTCACCAACCGGGAGGACGCGATCCTGCTCTCCGATCCGGCGGGCTTGAAAAAATTTAGCGACGCGATATATACTGGCCTTAAGGATTTTATCACGAGGTTTGAGCGGAGCGGGGGATTTATCGCGCTGAAATGAAAGAGATTGTGTCGTTCGGGATATTCGGAAAGGGAGAAGGAGGGGGAAGTCTCCCCCTCGCTCCAGCCGCTTTGCGTCTTACGCTACCCCCTCTACGGGGGTTTACCACCCCCGTAACGCCCCCGGATCACAGCGGAACAGTTACTGTGGAGCGGTTATTCGGGAAGTGAAAAAGATACGGGTAGCCGCGCTTATCGGAATGGTGTTGCTGGCCGCCTTCGCCGTGGCGGACGTTCTTCTGCGCAACGCGAGCCGTGTCGTGATGACTTTTTACACGGTGGCGGATGGGAATGACCTTATTGAAGAGCGGGTGGTAAAAAGGGCCGATGCGCGGGGGCTTGACGCGGAGGTGAGGCAGTATGTGGAAGAGGTGCTGCTCGGTCCTCTATCGCACGGGGCGGCGGGGTTCTTTCCGATTGGAACCGTAGCGGCCGGTATGGTTGACGGGGAGACGGTCTACATCGGGCTTCCCGCTCAGGCGGCATGGGCGGGGGTCGGCAGCGCGGAGGGCGGTTATGCCGTTGATTCGATGCGGGCCCTTGACACGCTGAAAAAAGACATCGGGCGGAATTTCCGGCAGTTGAAAAACATTGAGATTTTTATTGATGGACGTGAAGCGGGAAAGGGGACTACCCCTTGACAATTTTTTGTATTGGGGCGAAAATAGAGGGGTTTTATGGGTTGGAGGCAGGGGGAGATACGTCTTTCCTCGCGTTTTTTTTGAAAAAAACGCGCAAATGCCGATAATTTTTGCAATAAGTACTTGACATGTTTTTTTTGTTGTGCTAGACTAAAGGCATGAGAAAATTTACAAGGAAAAATCGGACGGTAAGGTCCGTAGAAAGGAGCTATATATGAAGCGGATATTCATTTTAGTTGCGGTTGTGGCGGTTTCTGCCGGCAGTATTTTTGCCGAACAGAAGGTTCTGATTGATTTCTCCAAGCTGATCCCCGATCTCAACGGGGAAAACAGGCAGACGTTAATGGACTATTCCAGGACAACGCAGGGCAGCAGTTTTACGGCGGAGCAACGGGCGCAGCTCAAAACGTCTCTCGTGTTGAAAACACCGAGAGAGGCAGAGGAATCCAGAGCGGCGGGCGGTACCGAGGGAGGCTGGCTGGTGGAGCTCGCGGCTTCATCGCGGTCTGTGGAAAACAATCGATTGAGTTATGTAACGCGGGCTGAGTCAAAACAGTTCTTTGGAGGCGAGGCGATTCCGGTGATGGGTGTCCGGGCGCATTTCCCCGCGGAGGCTTACAACTCGTGGGCGCTGATCAAGCCCACTTTTGATATTCCCGCATATGACTTTTCTACCGTTGAGGACGACGGTACTATTGCTCTCCCTGATCCCGAAAATCAAGACTTTTATGCCCCGTCCCGGTTTGAAGACGGGTATGGGGTGCTGAAGAATGTCGGCGCAATAAAATCAATTGCCGTACGCGTGTACGGTTTGAATTTCCCTCATCACTTGTCTGTGGTGTACGAGAACGATTTGGGCGAACAGAAGGTCATTCCCATAGGTTACCTGAACTTTGACGGATGGGCGCGGCTTACGTGGGATAATCCTTCGTATATTCAGGATCTTCGCGCAAGGACGATGCGGCTCTATCCGCTCTACCCGTGGAATTCTTCCTATATTAAATTTGTCGGGTTCCTTGTCAAGCGCGATGCCGCGAGTCTCGGCGGGGACTTTATCGCCTATTTCAAGGACGTGGAAGTCATCTACGATAAGGCTCATAACGAAGAAGATGCCGATATTAACGACGAAGGTACGTGGCGTATCCGTGAGGACCGCGAAAAAGAAAAGGCGGCGCGTGACAGCAGGAACTTCGGGGTTGATCAGGTTCTTCGTTACGTTGAAGGACAGAGGCAGGCTCCTCCGACTGAGGTCTGGCCGGATCTGCCGAGTTCCAACAGTAGCGATGCGGCTACCCAGTAATTTTCTCTCGTAAAAAACGCTTGAGTTTGAAAAACACGTTGGTTGGCATTACGCCGATCAACGTGTTTTCGTGTGCAGACAAGACGAACGTCGTCCTAAAGCGGAAGTTTTGGAACGGTGCCTTTTGTTAAGCGCGGGATTTTGAGGCGGGCGTTTTTGCCGTGACCGGATTAATACATTACCATGACGTTTCCCAATAAAGCGGCACTTCAAAAACAGTACGAAGAGACTCATGCGTGTCGTGAATCCATCGCTCGTGATTTTATTGAGTATGTTGAAAAAAAAGTTTTGGCGTCAATGACCCACCTTACTGTGAAAGGGCGGCCAAAAAGTTTCAATAGCTTTTATAAAAAATACCTTCGCTACCTGCGGGAGAGCCCCAAACAGGATAAAGCCCTTATCCCCGACCAGATCGGTGTGCGGGTGGTTTGTCCCTTTCTCGAAGATATTACGGCGGTCGAGGAGGCTTGCCGGAAAAATTTCTCCGTTATCGAGGTCGAACAGAAAGGTTCCGACTATTCGTTCAAAGAATTTGGGTATGAGTCCATCCATCTCCTCGTAAAGTTGCCGGATGCAATTCTTGCGAAATGGAAGAATGATTTTGTCAGCGTGGCCGAGATACAGATTCGGACGATTCTTCAGGATGCCTGGGCGGAAGTGGAACATGAACTGGTCTACAAGGCCGAGTTTACCCCTTACGATGACCAGATGAAGCGAAAACTTGCCGCAGTAAACGCGACGCTCTTCCTTGCCGACACGACGTTTCAGGAAATTCGCGCTTATCAGCGTCAATTCCGGCTCGAACTGGACAAGCGGCACGACTCGTTTTTCAAAAAAGTCGAAGAATTTACCGACAGCACGATTTTTCAGGAGGAGATGGCCGGAGACGAGAACGCAAAGGACAAAAACTTTACGTTTCCCGCGCCGGTTTCGTCTCGCTCGATCGACGACCTTTTGTTAAACGCGCTCTACGCGCATAACAAGGGGCAGTTTGACAAGGCGATTATGTTTTATTCGAATATCCTCGACCGCGCGCCGCCTGAAAAAACCGCCTCAATCATCTATAAACACCGGGGCATGGCCTACTTTGCCCAATCCCGCTACGAGGATGCCGCAGGTGATTTTACCGCGTCTCTCGACCTCGACCCTGCTTCATACAAGTCCGCCTACTACCGCGCCGTTGTCCGGCAAGTCCAAAAAGACTACCCGGCGGCGGTCGAAGATTTTTCCCTGGCCCTTTCTCTGAATCCCTACCAGCCGTGGGCTCTCTATCGGCGCGCGCAGGCCGCCTACCATATCGGCGACTATCCGGCGGCGCTTGCCGACTGTGAAGCGGCCATCGTGCTGGACCCCGACTTTGGGGAGGCGGCGAAGTTCAAGGCTGTCCTCTTGTCCAAGTTGAAAATGTGACGGCGGCTCGCTCGGCAATGACGCATTTGTTCGTGTCGTTGCGGCCGGAGACTCGTTGTCGTTTGTGGTTCATGGTGAGGGTGTCATTGCGAGCCGCGAAGCAATCTAGTATTCCGACACGATTCAAACTGTGGGCAAAGATTGTTTCAAAACGTTGCCTGTCTGCCCTGGCATAGGCAGAAGGGCAGACTTCTCCCAAGGCCAATGGCCGCCGTGGTGGGCCGGAACGCTTGAGGCGGTATGTTACGCCGTTTTGCCGGTTAATCGGGGGCTTTGCCCCCGATTAACCGGGCGGAAACGCCGGATTAGGCTGGTTTTTGGGCGAAAAACTCGTTTTCGCCTCCCATACCCCCGTCCTCAGGCTGTCCCAACTCAGCGCGTAGGCCATTGCCGCCGGAATTGGTGTCTTTGCCTCCGCCACAACCGCATCCCAGTCCACCTCTTCCGCCTCCTCAGGCGGCTCCCCCGCCAGAATCTCCGACCAGTACCGCTCTCCCCAAAGATGCGCCTTCCTTCCTGTTCGCACGTTGAACCGGAGGGAGAACGTTTGTTTCAGCCACTGCATAATCTTGGGCAGCTCAAGCCCGTTGGCGGGCTTGATATAGAACGAAAGCCATGCCTCATTGAGCGCAAGCCCGCGCATCTCGAAACCGAATTTCGCTTTCGTTTCGATGAGTACGTGCGCGAGTACGCGCTTGGTAGAAGAGCGTCACCGCCCACGCCAGCCGGAACAAAGGCTCGCCGACATTAATCTCGGTCCGCACCTCATACCAGACATTCTCTGCTAATTCTCTTGGCCCTTTCATAAGCACCTTCCTGTGTATAGGTGGGGCCGTTCCGAAACAGAAGTTTCGGAACGGCCTTGTACCCTCTATTAAGGCGTTGGGAACCGTCCTGCTTTAATCAAACGGGAAAAAAGCGCGAAAAAAGTGAAAAACATTGAAGTTTTGAGACAGGATCGGTACATCGCGGCGCGTAAAGGCCGTATTTGGTCTCTATGCTTTGCCGGATAGTCTTTTTTATCCGCAATTACCATCGTGTCGGAATATTAGGGCACGCGTGTGCGTTAATGCAGTTCATGGTGGTGGGCTGGGGAAGGCCATCACGCTGGATTGCTTCGCTTTGCTCGCAATGACGAGGGGCGTGCTCTCCCCCGAAGGGGGGCCGAGGGTCGTTCTCCTCACAACATGCCCAAGGGAAGCCCCTGGGGGCCCCCGAAGGGGGGCCGTGGGGGGGGGGGCATTCGTGGTGCGATGCGCCCAAGGGCCTCCACGGCAGGTGGCTGGGGGGCGTTGCGGGGGGACTCCCCCGCAGAGGGGGGTAGCGTAGGGTGCAAGACCGGAGCGAGGGGGGAGACTTCCCCCACCTTATTCTTGGGCGTGCTCTCCCCGAAGGGGGCCGAGGGGCTTTCATGCCGGAATCCGCCCAACTTCGCCTCCACGGCAGGTGGGTATCGGTTGCGCTTGATGAATGAAGGGTGTATTATGAGAGAAGAAAATAATGAACGCGGACGATCGCGTTTCATGCAGATGAGAAGGAGAAGGTTATGCCAAAAGCACAGTTTGTAGACCCCAAGGCGGTCCGTAAGGCGGACACGATCAAGGTGAAGGATATTCCGGTCAACCGGTATACGAGCGACATCAAGGCGGAGCTCGCGTCTTATGGGGCGGAGCGGCTCAAGCGGATTTGGTACGATATGGCGACGATCCGCGCATTCGAGGGGATGCTGAACAGCATCAAGATTGAGGGGGCGTGGAATGGGGTCGCGTATAACCACAAGGGGCCGGCGCACCTTTCGATGGGACAGGAGGCGTCCTCGGTGGGGCAGTGCGTGAACCTTTCGATAGACGACCATATCTTCGGGAGCCACCGGAGCCACGGCGAGATTCTGGCCAAGTGCTACTCGGCGATCTGGCAGTTGGACGATGCGGCGTTGGAGGCGGTGATGAAGGGTTTCCTCGACGGGGAGACGCTGGCGGTCGCCGAGAAAGCGCCCTACAACGGGGTAAAAGACCTTGCCGAGAACTTTGTGCTCTACGGGACGCTGGCGGAGATTTTTGCGCGGCGGGCGGGGTTCACGCGGGGGCTGGGCGGGTCGATGCACGCCTTCTTTACGCCGTTTGGCTCGATGCCCAACAACGCCATCGTCGGCGGATCGGCGGACATTGCCACGGGGGCGGCCCTCTTCAAGCGGATCAACCGGAAGCCGGGCATCGTCATCTCGAATGTGGGCGATGCGGCGATGGGGTGCGGCCCGGTCTGGGAGGCGCTCTGCTTGGGTTCGATGGATCAGTACAAGACGCTCTGGCCCAAAGAATCAGGCGGCGCGCCACCCATTCTCTACAACTTCTTCAACAACTTCTACGGCATGGGCGGTCAGACATCGGGCGAGACGATGGGTTACGGCACGGTGGCGCGGGTCGGCGCGGCGTTCAGTCCCGACAACCTGTACGCCGAGCGTGTCGACGGCTACAACCCGCTTGCCGTGGCGGACGCGGTCCGGCGCAAGAAGGAAATTCTGCTCAAGGGGGACGGGCCGGTTCTCCTCGACACGATGACCTACCGTTTTTCAGGCCACTCGCCCTCGGACGCTTCGAGTTACCGGACGGCTGAGGAGTTGAAGGCGTGGCAGGAGGCCGACTCGCTCGAAGAATACGGCGCGTACCTCGTGAAGAATAAGGTTGCCGGACAAAAGGAACTCGACGACGCGCGGGCCGCGATCCAGGCGAAACTCCTCGCCGTGTTGAAACTGGCAAGTGACGACGGCGTGTCTCCGCGTCTTGACGGCGCGTTCATCGAAAAGGCGATGTTCTCAAACGGCAAACTCGAAAGTTGCGACAACCGACAGCCGGAACTCGCGCAAAAACCGGAGGAGAACCCTCGTGTGAAGGCCATCGCGGGAAAAGCCCGCTTCGGGTTTGACGCGGAGGGGAAGCCCGTCTCCAAGAACAAAGCCTACCAGTATCGGGACGGCCTTTTCGAGGCGATGTTGCACCGCTTCACCGTTGACCCGACGATGGCGGCCTGGGGCGAAGAAAACCGCGACTGGGGCGGGGCGTTTGCCGTGTATCGCGGCCTTACCGAGTTGTTGCCCTACCACCGGCTGTTCAACTCGCCGATTTCCGAGGGCGCGATTGTCGGGTCGGGCGTGGGCTACGCGCTTTCGGGCGGACGGGCGGTGGTCGAGCTCATGTACTGCGACTTCATGGGCCGCGCCGGGGACGAAATCTTCAACCAAGCCGCCAAGTGGCAGGCAATGTCGGCGGGCCTCCTCAAGATGCCGCTCGTGATCCGCGTCTCTGTGGGCAACAAGTACGGCGCGCAGCACAGCCAAGACTGGGCTGCCTTCACCGCGCACATTCCCGGCCTCAAATCCTACTTTCCGGCCACGCCCTACGACGCGAAGGGAATGCTGAACCTCGCCCTGCGCGGCACCGACCCCGTGGTCTTCTACGAGAGCCAGCTCCTCTACGACGTGAGCGAACAGTTTGAAAAGGTTCCCGAAGGCTACTACGAAATCCCCGAAGGCGAACCGGCGATCCGCGTAACGGGCAAGGACATCACCATCGCCACGCTGGGCGCGACGCTCTACAAGGCCCTCGAAGCGGCGAACATCCTCAAGGCCAAGCACGGCCTCAATGCGGAGATCATCGACCTCCGCTTCATTAACCCGCTTAACTACGACAAGATCATCGAGTCGGTCAAGAAGACGGGCCGTCTCCTCCTTGCCAGTGACGCGGCGGAACGCGGCAGTTTTCTCCACACCGTGGCGAGCAATGTCCAGACCTTCGCCTTCGACTACCTTGACGCGCCGGTCGCCGTGGTGGGCAGCCGCAACTGGATAACGCCCGCCGCCGAGATGGAACAACTCTACTTCCCGCAAGCCGCCTGGCTCATCGACGCGATTCACGAACGCATCGTCCCCCTCAAAGGTTACGCACCCGAAAGCGTGCAGACGACGCTCGACCTTGAACGGAGGAACCGGCAGGGAGTGTAGCGCGCTTCGCGCGAATGGAAAATGGTAAATTGAAAATGGATAATGGTGTTATTGCGCGATGGCGGCAGGTTGCCGTTAGCGACGAAGCAATCCAGAAAAGGCAGTTTCCTGCTGGATTGCCGCGCTTCGCTCGCAATGACGGGCGGGGGAGTGCGGGGCGCGAATGGAAAATGGTGTCATTGCGAGGAGCGAAGCGACGAAGCAATCCAGAAAAGGCTGTTTCCTGCCGGATTGCCGCGCTTCGCTCGCAATGACGGGCGGGGACGCACGGGGCGCGAATGGGGTTGGAAACAGGCTCGTTGGTTTATCATATTAAAGGAAGAAACATGATGCGGAGAGAAGCATTGCGCGGGAAAACGATTGTCGTCAAGTACGGCGGGAACGCGATGAAAAACGAATCGTTGAAAAGGGCCGTCATTGAGGACGTGGTCTTTTTTCACCAGGCCGGGGCGCGGATCGTGCTTGTGCACGGCGGCGGCCCGGAGATTGAGACAATGTTACGCGCGTTGTCGATAGAGAGTCGTTTTGTCGATGGACTTCGGTACACGGACAAGCGGACGATGGAGGTTGTCCAGATGGCACTGTGCGGCCGGGTGAACAAGGATTTGACGGCGATGATCGTCCAAAACGGCATCCGTGCCGTGGGGCTTTCCGGCATTGATGGGGGCCTTCTCCGGGCGCGTAAAACCACCGCGCACAATTTGGGCCTTGTCGGCGAGATTGAGGCGGTTGACGCATCTTTTCTTGCCACATTGCTTGACGCCGGACTCTTGCCGGTCATTTCTACCGTCGCGCTCAACACGGAAGCCGGGGGATTAGGCGGCGCGGATAATGCGGGCGAATCCTCCGGTTCGCTTGTCCTCAACATAAACGCCGACACCGCCGCCACCTGCATAGCCGCCGCGATGAAGGCCGAAACGCTGGTGATGATGACGGACATCGCCGGTGTTCTCCGCGTTGTTTCCGAACCGGAGTCGCTTATCCCCAAAATCACGCTGGACGAGATACCCGGCCTGAAGGCACGCGGCGTCATCTCAGGCGGCATGATTCCCAAAATTGACGGCGCGGCACGGGCGGTCGAAAACGGCGTACGAGACGTACGTATCATCGACGGCCAGGAGGAACACGTTTTGCGGGACGTGTTCCTGGCGGGCAAGAAAAGAGGCACCACGATCACGCGGTGATTGAACTCTGTAGGTGCCGTTATGATAACGTGTCGGTAGTCGGGAGCGCAACACCGGAGGGAGGGGGTCGACAACTTCGTGGCTGCGACTTTCCCTTTTCATGCATTTTTAAGGAGAATCACTATAACTTGAGCCTGTCCAAAACTGATTGACTGTGCGCTAACCGTGCGCGGTTTTGGAACAGCCTCATATTACAATAACGAGAGGTTGTTCCAAAACTCCGCAGGATACAAGTCTCCGCTGTGATCCGGTCGCGGGCTTTGCCCGCTTCTGGAGTTTCGGGCGGGACTTTGCCCCGCTTGTTCCGAAACTCCACGACTGAAAGTTGAGACGGGGGCGTTACGGGGGTTGCCTACAACCCTCAACGTCCTGTTTCGGGTTTCCAGCCGGGGCGCACTCGGTAATGCGTCCGTCCGTGGACGCTTGGGATACGCCCACCAAACCCACGCTTGCGTGGGTCACCATGCACCGCATGGTTTTGTCCCCGTAGAGGGGGTAGCGGAAGACGCAAGTCCGTAGCGAGGGGGAGACTTCCCCCTTTTGCCGTTCCCCCTTATGTTTGGTTTTTGAACGGGCTCAAATGGCAACAGATTACACCGATTGTTCCTTGTTGACCGAGGGAGGCTTCTCATTATACAATAGACGTAATATATGCAAGGCGGGGGAAAACGCCCTTGATTGTCAATTCGTTTGGAAGGTGGTATACTATGGCTATGAAGCGTTTGTGGTTCCTTTTTTTAACCGGTGTGATCGCGGCCGGGGCGGTTTTCGCGCAAAACGAGATGCAGACGGTGGCGACGGTAAAGCTGACCCGGACCGAGCCGATCACGGTGAAGCAACTGCAAAACGAGGTTGCGCTGATGGAGGCCCAGGCGAAGCGGTCGCTTACGGCGGATGAAAAGAATCAGGTGCTTGAGGCGCTGATCAACCAGCGGCTGGTGCTTCAGGCTGCCGAACGGGACCGGATCACGGTGTCCGACGGCGAGTTGTCGCAACAGATTGACCGGCTCCGCGATTCTCTCGCGCAGACGATGGGGCGTCGTCCGACTGATGCTGAGTTTACGCAAACCATCCGCAGTCAATACAATCTGGATATGCCCTCGTTCCGCGAGCAGGTAAGGCGGCAACTCATCATGGAACGGTATCTCACGGTCAAAAAAGAGAATCTGCTGAAAACCCCGATAACGCCGACCGCCGCGGAGATTCAGAATTTCTATGATTTGAACAAATCGAGTCTCGTGCGGCCGGACACGGTGCGGCTTTCGATAATTCAAGTGCCCTCAGGCGATGACAAGGCGAAGGCGAAATCGCTTGCCGACAGCCTTGCCCGCGAAATCGGGACGGATCCGGCCAAGTTTGACGATGTGTCGCTCCGGCAGGGCAGGGAGGCCGGTTTTGGGGCGGGAGACGCGGGGTATCTGCCGAAAAACCCGCAGGGAGAACAGGCGGTTGGCGCGGACGTCATGCGGACGGCGTTTTCCCTGAAACAGGGGCAGGTTTCAGGCGTGATCGAGAGCGCGCGCGGGTATCAAATCCTGAAAGTTACCGAGTCGTATGAACAGAAGCAGCTTACCCTCGATGATGTGATTGATCTTGAAAGTAAGATGACGGTGCGGCAGTACATCAACGCGGGGCTTTCCCAAAACAAGCAGATTACGCTTCTCACGCAGGCGCAACAGGAGGTGTACGACGAGTTGCGCAAGGGGGAACCCTTTACGATCGACAGGCGTTATCTGCCCTGGTAAACGTGAATAGCGGAACGTGAAAACACGGCGGAAAGCATCGATTTTGGCGTTTCAGGCTCTCTACGCATGGGATATACAACGTCAATCGGGTTGCCAGGCGGATGATTTATCGGCGTTTTTGTCGTTTTCTTGGAACACCGAGGAGAAACTTGCCTCATTCGGGTCGGAAATTACCGATTTTGCCCGCCTTGTGGTGACCGGTGTCGTTGAAAACTGCGCGGAAATCGATGCAACGATCAAAAACACGCTCCAAAACTGGGATTTCTCCCGCTTGAATGCCGCCGACCGGGCGGTTCTCCGCTTCGGGGTCTACCTTTTGCTTTATCAAAGAGACATTACCCCCGCCTTGGTCATCGAGGAAGCGATCAAAATAAGCATGGAGTTCTCCGGCGACGACTCCTACAAATTTGTGAACGGCGTTTTGGATGCCGTCCGTGTTTCGTGCCGATAATATGATATGGTCGAAATGTCTTTGCTTGAACTCATTCCCCAAGTGCTTCTCTCGCCCTACGTCATCGGCATAGTGATAGTCATCGTGATCTACAGTTTTATCATTTCCGCCGCCTCCCGCCACCGGGAACGAATCCCCAAGGCGCCGAAGTTAAAAAAATCCGCCAAAATCAAAAGATTTAAGCCCGACAAACCGGGACTGAAAAAAGGCGAAGATATTAGCGAACTTGGGCTGGAGTGACGGGATTGGCCCCGTCCCGCCATCCGTCATTGCGAGGCGCGTGGCAGGAAGGCTGTCCGTGTCCTTCTTAGAACCTATTCAAAATCTCAGCAAAAGGGGGAAAGCCTTCCCCCTCGCTACGGCCAGCTCAAACCATTGCGGGGTATACCCGCAATGGTTTGAGCCGTCCTCCGCTATCCCCCTCAGCGGGGACAAAACCATGCGGTGCATGGTTTTGTGGGCGTACCCCAAGCGTCCACGGATGGACGCATTACTGAGTACGCCCCGGCCGGAAACCCGAAACAGGATGTTGAGGGTTGTAGGCCCACCCCCGTAACGCCCCCGAATCACAGCGGAGGGTTGCGTCCCGTGGGGCTTTTGAACAGGCTCTTAACATTTTCCATGTATCATTTTCAATTCGCGTAGTGCAGGATTGGCCCCGTTCCGGGTAATGTCCTAGACTTGTTATGATAAAAACTGATATAGTATAAACAAAACTTTATGAGGGGGAAGATATGGTAGCAGCAGCATTAAAATGCCCGTTTTGTGGAAGTGAAGATGTCCGTCCGTATGGCAGTTCAAACGGGAAAAAGCGGTATGGCTGTAATAATGAGGCGTGTTCTCATAAAACATTTTACGCGGAATACAGCTATAACGGCTGTAAACCCGAAGTGAAAAAAGCG
>JAISZQ010000250.1 GCA_031269165.1 Spirochaetaceae bacterium | reverse complement strand
TCATTTACTTCGCCGCCGGTCAAAAACCCCTCGGCCAGTTTTCCGTCACCGGTTACCGCCGCGTGAAACTTCGTGCTTATCCCCGCACGGCTTTTTCCTTTTGTCTGAAGCCCCCTTTTTGCCCGCCCCCGTGGCGGCGGACTTTCATCGTGGTGCTGTCAATTATTACCTCGTTAAAGGCTGTCGCCTCCTCTTTCTACAGTTTTAGCAGGATTTGTGCCCATAACCCCCGCTTGCTACCCCACGAAACCGGTCGTAGGTTACATGCCAAAACCCGTATTCATCAGGCAAATCACGCCACGGGCAGCCAGCCCTGAGTATATACAGTATCGCGCAGAATACACTGTAATGCGATACTTTGGGCGGGCGCCCTTTCCAGATGTAAGACGATTTTATCACCGGTAAAATCTTCTGGTTAAATACTTCCTCGCTTGTTGGATACAGCCGCTTGTTTTCTTCCATAATTCTTTCCCCTCTCTTCCATCGACGGCGATCTCTTCGTCTAGCGTTCCTCGCGGAAGTAGGCCGTGCCCAGTCCGGCGGGGGCTTGGTATTCGCGCTTTTTGCGGCAGGTGATGATGATGAGAACGAGGATCGTGGCGAAGTAGGGGAGCATATCGAGGAGTTGGGGGGAGAAGACAATTTTTCTGCCCAAGACGCTGAGGTCGATGTTCTGAAATTTGAAGCCGATGCCTTTGAGCGCGCCGAAGAGGTAGGCGGCGAAGACGGCACGGAGCGGGTTCCACGTGCTGAATATGATGAGGGCTACGGCAATCCAGCCCGCGCCGGCGGTGATGTTGTCCTGCCAGCGGGGGACGAACACGAGCGAAAGGTAGGCGCCGCCCACGCCGCAGAGAAAGCCGCCCGCGACAACGTGGATGTATTTATAGAGGATCACGGGGATGCCTGACGCGTCGGCTACGCCGGGGTTTTCGCCCACGGCGCGCGCGTTGAGACCGGCGCGGGTGTACGTGAAGTAGACGTAGAGGAAAAGCGCGAGGATCATACCGGCCAGCACGTAGGGGCTTTGCACGAAGAATATTTGCCCGAGCACGGGGATCCGGTGCAACAGGGGAACCTGTACGGGCGCGAAGGCGTGCAACACCGTTTCGGGGAGGGCCTTGCCCGAGAGTCCCTTGCCGAGAAAGCCTGAGACCCCGGTGCCGAATATCGTGAGGATGAGGCCGGTTACCACTTGGTTACCCCGGAGGCTCACGGTGATGACCGCATAGATGAAGGCGCCGCCAGCCCCGGCGATTCCGGCGGCGAGGACGGCGGCCAGCGGGTTAGCGGTGGAGAGGGCGGCGGAAAAGCCCACCGACGCGCCCAAGAGCATCATTCCCTCGATGCCGAGGTTCATGTTGCCGATTTTTTCGCATAAGATGCCGCCGAGGACTGCGAAGAGAATGTGGGTTCCCATCTGTACCGCCGTGGCGAGAAAAAGGGTAAGGGCCGTAAGAAAGTCCGTAAATCCTCCTGTTTTTGCTATTGTCGCATTCCGAACATTTTTTGTCAACTGAGCCTGTTCCAAAACTAATCGACTGTGCGCTAACGCGCACGGTTTTGGAACAGGCTCTTGGAAAAACCGGTCAAAGACCCCGGTTTTTCCCTTAAATCTAAGGAAGCTGTTCCAAAACTGAAGTTTTGGAACAGCCTCAACTGTATGCGAGGTTGTTCCAAAACGTGAGGTTTTGGAACAACCGCCATAATAGAGAAAAGTGCCGTGACGCTTGCAATACTCAGGCAAATACAATAGGGTAACCCTATGACCCTTCGCGTCAAACTGCTGATAAGTTTTTTCTTGGTCGCGGCTTTGCCGATAAATATCATCAGTATCATAATGTCCCTCGTTTCCACCGGCAATATGGAGAATTCTTTCCGCCAACTGGCATCGTTGTATGTGTCCGAGGTAACGTTGTCGCTTGACGATTTTGAGGAGGACTACGATTTCTTTACCCGTTCCGTTCTTACCGATCCTGATATACTTGCTATTCTTGGCAACGATGATCCCCCTACGATGGAAGATATGATTGAGCGGCAGACTAGAATCAAAAGTTTTTTTGGGGGATTGGTAGAAATCAATCCGGAGATTCAAAGCGTCATCCTGTTGAGCAAGAATCAGTTTTATTCATGGTGTATTGAGCCGGATACGATTGATAAGACGGAACTCGGACGGCAACCCTGGCTCACGAACCATACCCAAGACTCAGGTTCGCCTTTTTTTGTAACCGAGGCGCATGACCGTTCTTATTATACAAAGAACAAAGAAGGCGTGATGATTACCGTCGGGAGAAAAATATGGAACTACCACGGCGCGGAGGCTGGAGTGATTCTGTTTGATATTTATCCAAACCGGCTGGTAAAGTTAAGCAAAGAGTTTCTCGACATGAATGTGAAGAATAGTATCACGCTTTATATTACCGGCCGGGAAGGAAAAATAGTCTACGATTCCGACGCGATTACCGGAAAGAATGTATGGGATTTTGATAAAAGAATAGCAATGCAAGGGGAAACACAAAACGCCGCGTCTCTGACCATGATGGACGCTTCTTCAAGCGGCCGCTTGTTGGCGGTTATTGCAATTCCTTTAAGCGAATTATTTAAGAAAATTAACGCGGCGCGCTTAATCGTCTTCGCCCTTGATGCGGCGTTAGGGTTAATCATTATTTTCTTTGCGGTGAAATACAGTCTAAAAATAGATTTGCCCATCCGCAAACTGCGGCAGGATATGCTCGAGGCGCGGTTACAGGCCCTCCAAGGACAGATTAACCCGCACATGCTGTACAACACCTTTGAATCAATCAGGATGAAAGCGGTTGTCAATAATCAGGATGAAATAGCCGAAATGATTAAAGTCCTTGCCCGGATGTTTAAACATTCGTTGCATTCCGGTGAACAGGAAAACCGCATCAATGATGAGCTTCGGTACGTAAAGGATTATCTCTATATGCAGAACATTTGGTATGATAACCGGTTCGTATTTGAAGAACATCTGTCTCCCGCCGTCCTTGCCCTCCCCATTATCCCTATGGTATTCCAGCCGATTATCGAAAACTGTATAAAACATGGGTTTCACAACAAGCCTTCTCCGCTGCATATCTTGATTGAAGAAGAGGTTGGACTTGTTCGAGAACCCGATTTGGTCTCTCGCACGTCTCGTGATTTTTCAGGCCAAAGTCTTACAAGGCCACGTTTTTTAGCGGAAGTTGGCCAAACATTGTTTGGTTCGCGGAAACGAAAGTTTCCAAACGACTCGGTTATATCGGCGTCTTTCATCAGAATAAGCATTACCGATGACGGCGCGGGCGCTTCCGAAGAAAAGGTGAAGGAAATAAACCTGGGGAAAACGGGTATCGGTTTGAAGAATGTATCTGAACGTCTGCGGCTATGGTATGGGAAAGACTCAAGTCTCACCGTATCTTCCCAAGAGGGACACTTTTTTAAGGTGGAATTAGTGATTCCGGCGGATAAAAACCCCTTGCATAACGGCGTATATACCGTTTAGGATGGAACAATGTATACCCTCATGATCGTGGATGACAAAAAAGTCATTGTTGACGGGCTCAAGATCATTATTAGCCGTATGTTGCCGGAATGCAGGGTTGTAGCCGCCGCCTATGACGCGGAAAAGGGTCTGCTCCTGGGAACGGAGCTTCAACCGGAGATCATTGTGACCGACATCAAGATGATCGGGGAAGACGGGCTGTCAATGATTGAAAAGTTACAGCAAGCGGGATGTACCGCCCATTTTGTCATCCTCAGCGCGTATCCTGATTTCCGCTATGCCCAGAAGGGGATGCGGCTGGGAGTCCGCTATTATCTTACCAAGCCGGTGGAAGAACTTGAACTGCAACAATGTATCCGGCACATAATCAAAGACATCAACGAAAAAAAACAGGCCGAAAGCAACAAGACGGACACGGTATCAGGCATCGTTGAAGACGCCCATGAAAAAGATTTGATTCTGAAAGTCCGCCGTTACCTGACGGACAATTTTCAAAAGAACATCAGCCTTAAAGAACTTTCGGAAAAGTTTTACATCAACCTCTTTTACCTGAGCCAGCTTTTCAAGAAAAAGACCGGGCAAAATTATTCCGATTATCTTGCGTGTCTTCGGATAGACCGGGCAAAGGAATTGCTCATCAAGACGGATATGCGGGTGTATGAAATCTGTGAGGCCGTGGGGTATACGGACGCCACCTATTTCTCAAAGTTGTTTGAAAAAATCTGCGGCTGTACACCCTCGGAATACCGGAAATCCCGTTCTTTAACTTAAGCAACAAGAAAAGAAAGGTCCGCGGATTGTGCCAAATGGCGACGCGGATTGTGCCATATATGGCAATGCGGATTACTGGATTGCTTCGTCGCTTTGCTCCTCGCAATGACGACGGTTCCAATGTCATTGCGAGCGAGCCGCCTGTCATTGCGAGCGTAGCGAAGCAATCCAGGGTGAAGGCATTCCTCGGCTGGATTGCTTCGTCGCTGACGGCAAGTTGCCGCAGCAAGCTGTGGCTTGCCGCGACCTCGCAATGACGACGGTCCCAATGTCATTGCACAATGACGATAATTCCAATGTCGTTGCGAGCGTAGTGTCATTGCGAGCGGGCGGCACATTGCCGAGCGAAGCAATCCAGTGAAATAAGAGCGCGCCTAGGCCCGTCAAAACCCGTCCGTGTTTAGGCAATGCGGGGGCTTGACATTTCTGAAGAGGTGGCCGATAATGGAGTATCGGATGAGTTGCTTTGCCCCCCGTTTGGTCCGGGGTTAGCGTTGATTGACTCGCCGTGAGGGTTTACCAACTGAGTTAGTTGTGCTATGCTCTCATTGAAAGCCGCTGTTTGGGTATCTCGACCTTGTTCGTCAGGGTGGGCTGCCAAGTCTGCGGCTTTCTTTATTTCTGCAACGTTCACCGCTTCAACCGAGTAAATACGATTGGTTTCATTAAGTCCGGCGAATTCTTTCACGGTTATCTTTACCGGGTAGAATTCACCTTTGTGCTCCATAATGGTACCAAACCGGTGTATCTGTTTTATATTTGGGTCATTGTACTTATCCTTGTGGGCAAATGGGGCAAAGCCGCATTTTCGCGTACCGCAGTCAGCCCCTGTTTCCCCAGGGGCCTTGACATTTCTGAAGAGGTGGCCGATAATGGAGTTATATCAGAGGGCTTGCCTTCTTTGAAGTGTTTGATTATACTTCGGTAAAGGTCGGACCATTTGATACTGTCCTGTTTATTCCGGTGGACCGTCTGCATCTGGTGCCGGATTTCGGACAGGACGGTATCAAGCGGTTTGGCCTTTTCTATTTCTTCAGGGCTAAACACCTCATGCGCGTAAAAAAATTTGGTGTCCTTTTCCTTCACCCGTACAAACAAATACGTATCCGTGCCGTCTATGGCAACCGGAGCCGCAAAATAATGATTTGTTGCGGTCGTGCCGGCAAGGTCGGGCAACTTCTCTAAATACGCGCCATTCTCTAAAACTGTCTTGACGGCCGGTAACGTTGCCAGCTTGTTGCTATATCTTGTGCGGCCAAAGTCATGCCTGATGCCTATCGCGTCTATTTCAACCGTGCCGATAATGGTTTGCGCCGGGGTCTGCGGGTTGGCCTCTATCCATTCAACCGCCGTATCAATTATTTTCCCGCCTTTTACGGGTATGATGTCGCTGTCCACCGTGGCTAAAGGCTTCCTGTCCAGTATCTTTTGCGCGGTCTCCCTGTTTTTTTCCATTTCCCCATTATCGGCCTCTCTGGTCTGAAAGAGGAAGAGGGGCGGGCCGCGCTGAACGTCTCCGCGTTGCGGGTGGCGGATTTTATCTGTTCTGGTTTGTCCGCAGATTGACGCGGATTTTCACGGATTATACCCCGCTCGATCCGTGTTAATCCGCATCGCCATATATGGCGCAATCCGCGGACCTTTCTTTCCATCTGCTTAAGTTGTTGACAGTGCTATCTTGAGGCCTCAGCCTGTCAAAACTCGCTCGTGTTTTGGAACAACCTCACTTATCAACGACATAAG
>JAISZQ010000246.1 GCA_031269165.1 Spirochaetaceae bacterium | reverse complement strand
GGAAGCTACGGAAGAACATATGAATATGCTACACAAAACGCCGAAACGGATTAAACGATATTTTCTTGATCCAGCCATAGCTTATGCCGCCGATGTCTAAATATATATTGCCGGGTCAGGAATTATAAAAAATTGAATTTGAAACATAAGATAATGATGGGGCTTTTGAAAAAGATGATACAGAAGAAAGGATCTGAAAAATCAAATGAAGAAAACGAAGAATTTTTAGAAACATACGGAAAAGCAATAGATTTTACAAATATAAATAATATAAAGGAAATAGTAGATTATTGTAAATAAAATAATGGTGTACGCCCCCCACTTCGTATAACGAGACTGTCGGATTAGTCGGTTTGGGCAGGGGTATGCCTCCCTTATAGGCTCGGGGCATATATCCTGTATAGAATCACAGACTTAGCCCGCTTTTTGCCCGCCCTTCCGCAAATCCGCTTCCGTCCTTCCCCTTATCCTCCGCTCTCCACCGCTATGCGCGGTATACACTTCCCTATATTATGCACCATGCAGTATAGCATCTATTGAATGTTTACTTTTATCTTTGTCCTCAGCAAAAACCTGTCCATCCCTTTGCAATAACTCATATCCGAAAAACACGGTTCTATTATTTGCATCCGCCTCCCATACAAAACCCGGTACTCAGGCCTGTCTATCTTTTTCCTCTCCTTCGCTTCCTTCAGATTCTTCTCCGTAAAATATCCCGTGTCCCCCTCAACTATCGCTTCCTCAAGCGGCCTGTCATTCCCGGTCAATGTTTTCATATTCTCATTTAGACTTTCCAGCATCACCGGAAAATGTTCGCTCCCGGTCCCAAACGTTTCGGCCGCCACTGTTACCTGATTTTTGCTGTCCGCTACCGCTATCCCGTTGTATCCCTGAATATACCCGTGCGCCCCTTTTATCTTCGCGCTCCCGTTGTCCGTTATGTTCGATTTTACTTCTTCCCCGGCCGCCCCTTCCCGCGCTTCCGCCGTTTCCAAAAAATGATCTATGTATTTTAATTTCTTTTCTATCCGCTCAAGATGCTTCTTCTGATATTCCTTGTCGTACACGTATGAGTAAGCCGCCCCTGTTAAGTCCCTCTCCTCTCCGGCCTGTTTATCAAACTGGACATGCTGCGCGATTATCTTTTCCATCAGCGCTTCAAGGTCTTTCTTTTTCTTCCCCAGTTCCTCAAGGGTCCCAGACCATTCCTTCGCCGCGTTGGACGGCAGCTTGCAGCCGTCTATGGCGAACAGTTCCCCGCCGATTAATCCCAGCGCGTAACACGTCAGCAATACCTGCGCGAATAGCCCCTTCACCGCCTCCGCCTGGCTTGAGATGAAATGCGCGATAGTGTCGTGGTCCGGCTCCGCGTCACGGGCCAGGGCTTTCACAATGATATTCGTTTTACACGCGTATTCTATGGGCCGGCTGGTGATAATCCCCCGCGAATAACAATAGAAGATTATTTTGAGCATAACATCGGGGGGATAGGCGGGCGCTCCCAATTGGTCGTTGCGGAACGCCGCGTTGAAGGCGCTCAGGTCAAACTGATCGATGAGATAATTCAAGGTGTGTTCGAAGGAGCCGGGGATGAGTTGCTCATCAAGGCAAACGGTAAGGAATAATCCCTGGGATTTATCAAAGTATTTATAACGGGCCATTATAGATAGAGTATATCATGAGTTTTGTTATTTAACTACTTTTCCGACAGCCTCTACAGGCGGCTGTGCTACCGGCGCAACGTACGGTCTCAAGGCAACGTATTACCGCAGACAGGTACTGACTAGGGTAGCCAAGCTACCGAAGGTAGCCGCCGCCTTACGGTGGTGTTCACCCGGCCGGAACGACAATACCGAATAGCACGCCTCCTTTGGACGGGGACTGTTTAGAAATCGATTGCCGACCGGGGTGACAACACCGAATAGCACGCCTCTGGGCGGGAACTGTTTAGCAAGCGGTCCCACGTCATTGCGAACCTGCGGCAACACAGTTGCCGTTGGTGAAGCAATCCAGACGAGACGGCCTTTCCACAAGCTCAACGCGAAGCGTTGAGCCGATTGCTTCGCTTCGCTCGCAATGACGGACGGGGGCGGGTACTGTTGAGCGAGCGACCCCACGTCATTGCGAGGAGCGGAGCGACGAAGCAACCCAGTGTGAAGGCCCACTGGATTGCTTCGCTCGGCAATGTGCCGCTCGCTCGCAATGACAGGCTCATCGGATGCATTTGTTCGTGATGGCCGTGGTTCATTATCCATTCCCCGAAAGGGGCATGGTCACTTCACCGAACCGAGAATGCCGGACACAAAGCGGCGTTGCTGGGTGAAGAAGAGAATCACCGTCGGCAACGTGCTGATCGTAACGGCGAGCATCAGGATGCCGTAGTCGGTCGTGTAGCCCGATGTTATCGAGACCAGCATGATGGGCAAGGTCTGCGCCTCCTTCTTCAACAGGATGATGAGCGGCCACAGGTAGTTGTTCCACGCGCCCATGAACTGGATGATCGCGGCGGCGGCAAAGGTCGCGGCCATCACGGGCACGTAAATACGGAGATAGATGCCGAACTCGGAGAGGCCGTCAACACGGGCCGCCTGGACGATTTCCATCGGGAAGCCCGCCGAATTTTGCCGGAAGAAGAAGATGAGGAAGGCGGTCGCCACACCGGGCAGGATGATGCCGATGGTCGTGTTGAGCAGTTTCGCCTGGCTAAACATTCTGAACAGAGGGATCATGATCGAGGCAAACGGTACCATCATCGAGAGAAGCAGCACCCCCATGAGGCGGTCTTTGGCCTTGTCGCGGTACACTTGGAACCCATACCCGGCGAGGGAACAGACAAAGAGGCTTAAGACCGTCCCGGCGGCGGCGTTCCGCAGACTGTTCAGAAAAGAGGCGGCCATCGGATACCCGGAAAGGAGGACGTTAACGTTTTCCAGCAGGTTGAGGCCAAAGAAGAACCGTCCCCGCACGATGTCGACACTCTTGTTCGTCGCGGCAAGCACCATCCACACGAATGGAAAGGCGGAGACCACGGCGGTCAGCACGAGAAAGGCATACATAAAAACCAGCGAGGCTCGTACTTTTTTCATTCCTTTATTTACTTCTGTTTTCATTCTTTGTCTCCTACCTTCATCTGAATAAACGACAGCACGGCCACCATGAAGAGAATCGTGTAGGAAGCCGCCGCCGCGTAACCGAATTGCGGGCTGTAGAGGAAGGACAGGTTGTAGATGTACTGGCTTATCGTCAGCGTCGCGTTGCCCGGCCCGCCGTTTGGCCCCGTGATCGTCCGCACTTCGTCAAAAATTTGGAGGGTGCCGTTGGTCGACATGATCGTGGTCAAGAGGATCACCGGCCGGAGGAGGGGCAGCGTGATCTTGAAAAACTGTTGCACCGCGCTTGCCCCGTCGATGCGGGCCGCCTCGTAGACGGACGTTTCGATGGTCTGGAAGCCCGCGAGGTAGAAAATCGTGTTGTAACCCGTCCACCGCCACGTGATCACGATGATTATGACGGCCTTCGCCCAGACCGGGTCGGACAGAAAACTCACCGGACTGGTGATGAGGTTGAGTTTGAGCAAGGCGATGTTTACCAGTCCGTCAATCGAGAAGATTGACTTGAAGATGGTCGCCGCCGACACGAGGCCCGCCGCGCAAGGCAGGAACACCAGCGTTCTGAAAATCCCCTTGAGCTTCAGGGCCTGGCCGTTGAGAATCGTCGCCAGAATCAGCGCGAGAATCAGCATGATCGGCACTTGGATGATGAGATAGGTAAACACGTTGCCCACTGCCGCGCGGAACTGGTCGTCCTCCAGCAGCCTGAGATAGTTACGAAAGCCCGCGAACCGGAGGTTGTTGCCCCTCCCCGACTGGAGGGAGAGGACGAACGCCTGAATCATGGGAAAAAACGAGAATATGAAGATCATCAAAGACGCGGGCGCGACAAACAGCCAGCCCCAAACCGCGTACTTTGTTTCTAGTTTGACGCGCCCCATACTGCTACCCTACTCGGCGATCTGGAACTCGACGTATTTCTGCGCCTCGTCCAGAGCGGCATCGATACTCGTGCCTTGCAAGACGGCGGTCGCCGCCCGGCCTACCGCGTCACGCGCCTCGTAGTTGTACACGCCGTACTTCACCCGGGGCACCTTGCTCGCGTAGTCCACCAAGTCTTCGTAGATCTTCTGCCCGCCGAAGAACGAATGCGGCTCGGAATACACGGGGGAATCCGCTGCCGGAAGCCACGTCCCGATTGCCCCGGAAGAGGGGAGAATCGTCTCGTACAACTCCACACTGCCCGCAAACGTCTTGTTGAGCAGGTCCATCGCTATGTCGGGATTCTTGGAACTGGAGAACACCATCCAGCCCGAACCGCCCTGGCTCGAATAGTTGACCGATTCGACATTGGCAAAACGCGGCGTGCTCACGACCGCCCAGTTACCCGCCTGATCGGTTGCGGGGGTGATTGACCCGACAATCCAGCAACCCTGAATGGTCGACGCCGTGGTGCCGTTGTTCAGCGTGGCAATATAGGCATTCCAGTCCGCAGCCTGTAACAGAACGCCTGAGTCCACGAGGGCCTTGTACGTCTTGATTGCCTCAACCACCGCCGGATTGTTCTTGATAAAGACCTTGCCCTGATCGTCGAAGAACCATTTCCCCGCGCTCTGGAGCATCAGCATGATGAAGTCCGAACTGCCCGCCACGGTCGAAACCATCGCGACGCCGGTCTTCTGCTTGACCACCTTGCCAAGCTCGATGAACTTGTCCCACGTGATGTCGTTAAAGTCGCTCGCCTGGAACCCCGCCTTCTCTACAATGTCGCGGCGGAGGAACGTGGCGGTCGCCCCGTTGTCAAACGGCACGCCGTAGTTCTTGCCCTCGTAGACACCCACGTCCAGCTTGAACTGCGCGAACTTGCTCAAATCAACCTTGCCGTTGAGCGGCAGATAGGCGTCCGGGTAGGTCTGCACGAAACGCTGAATCGAATTATCCTGATTGAGAATAATGTCCGGCAGATCGGCCGTCTCCCCGGCGGAGAGCGCCGTCGTGATTTTCTGCTCGATGTCCGTGATGTCGAGCACGTTCACCGTCACGTTGGGCTTTTCCCGCTGGTAAATCTTCACCGCCTCGTTCATCGCGTAGACGTTGAAGTTGGGATCCCAGCACCACACGGTAAGCGTGACCGGCGCGTTCGCATCGGCGGCCGGAGCGGCAGCCTCCTTCTTCTTGGTACAAGCCGTCGTAAGCAAAACGGCACTGAATACCAGCACGAAACCAAAAACAAACCCTTTTTTCATAGTTTCCTCCTGAAACATAAAAGTATTTTGAAAAGAGCGGCTTTACGTTCCCCGGTTGGTTTTGGGAACACCCCCGATTCTTTCCTTATATAAAGGATAACCGCGGTTTTCCTTATTCGTAAAGTTACAAAAATACTATAAAATCACTTTTTTTTCTCTTTTTTTTGCGCCGTTTATAGTATTTTAATACCAGTTGGTTCTGTTTCAGAAAAAGATTGATTTTCTGTGTATTCGTGAAATTGCATCGGCCAGCGATGGCCCGCAATCGTTGGCCGGGGAATCGAGGCCTGCCAAAATGACGTTTCGGGCCGTGAACGGGGGCTGTCCCATCCCTCCGGGGAATTGAAAATGATAAATGGAGAATGGAAAATATGTCGCGTCCTGGTTTAAAGTTGTCATGAGGAGAAAGAAAGATGAGGGATGTGGTACGATACAGCGAGGCATTTAAGCTGAGGGTGGTTGAGGATGTGGCTGCCGGGAAGTATGCGAGC
>JAISZQ010000132.1 GCA_031269165.1 Spirochaetaceae bacterium | reverse complement strand
GTGTCTGCATCGTACTCAGAGGAGGACCAATAGTAATTCGACCAGCCCGTCTTATCGGTGAGTTTGGCGTACTCGATGTAGAGTGCGTTCAGTTCGTCTTTGCTCGGAAGCCACCAGTCGTCCTTACCGCCCGCGCTGTAGACCCAGCAGGCATGCGCGGCGGGGTTGTCGTGCCCGTGGCTCTCCGCCCTGTGCGTCTGCAGCTCGTTCGTGTTGCTGTAGCCGCCTCCTATGCCGGTTGCGGTGGTGTTGCAGGCGGTTCCATTGCGGCCCTGCCACGAAAGTTCGGTACGGCCGCCAAGGTCCACATTCGCGGGAGATGCCTCAAGGTAATGGAAAGTTCCTGTTAAGCCATCCACAACAAAGCCCTCCGCACTGTAATAAAACACCAATCCACCCGCGGGGCCGGTGCTGCCTACGGCGTAGATGGTTTCGCCGTCACTGGTGTAAGTGGTTCCGCCGCCGTCAGTTCCTGTAACCGCCTCAGCGACAGGCGTTTCTCCACCATTTACTACAGGCGCTTTTCCGCCATCGGTTGCACAGCCAACCAGAACCAGACCAAATGCCAGCACCATTACCAGCATTCCGCCTAAAACGCCAAGCGTTTTAGCACATTTGTTTTTCTTTGTTTTCATAGAAAAACCTCCAATGCGTGTTTTCCACGCGCGCGGTCTCTTCCCGCCGTCAAAATAGGTTATGTTTCACCGCGTAACGCGGATAACACCTTTTCCCCTTCGGGGGAGAGCGAGCCCCAGTAAAGGGGGAAGTCTCCCCCTCGCTCCAGCCGCTTCGCGTCTTACGCTACCCCCTCTGCGGGGGACACCCCCGCAACGCCCCCCTCCCCGCCCCTGCCGTGGAGGCCCTTGGACCCGCCGTACCGCGAACGCCCCCGGCACCCCCTTCGGGGGAGAGCAAGCCTCCCCGTCAACGCGAGCCCGCTTCGCCCACCGCAGGTGTCATTGCGAGCGGAGCGAAGCAATCCAGGGGGAATGCCCGCTCTGGATTGCTTCGTCGTCGGCACTGGCTACCGAAGGTAGCACGCCGTCTCCTCGCAATGACGGGGGACGCCGACCAGCCTGGTATCACGACATCATTCAAACTGTGGATAAAGCCGTTTCAGTTTAATGCAGACCTCTGCGGTGGTGAGGGTCTTCTCGTTCACCGTGCGGGCAATCAGCTTGCTCTCGTTTTCCGGCAGGTTGCTGGGATAGAATTTCACGCGAACCCGGTGCAGAACCTGCTTGACACCATCTAAAACCGACATAAATACCTCCAGTAATTCCAATATAATTGAGACGCGAAACACACCCGATTGGCGGATAGATAGCGGACAAGTAAAGGGAGAAAACAGGCTGAAAAGGGCCTAAACAGGGGGTAAAAGGGGTGTTGAGTGGCCTAAAACGTTTCCGGGGGGGGGGGGCACCCGCAATAAGGGAGGGGGTCACGAGGAACTTATTGACCACAAACAACACTACTTTTTGCATAACCAGCGTTTTCATATATCCCGGCACTACTGCCGGACGCAATGAATATATGTATACCACACGTGAAAAACTTTGTCAAGGGGGCGTTGCACGCGCTTCGTGCGAATGGATAATTAAAAATGGAGAATGGAGAATGAGATCGGGTTTCGGGGGCGGAGAGCGTCATTCGCCTTTTTTAGCCCCCAACTCCTTTTCCTCGGCATTCCATAATTTAACAAAAGAGCCGTTCCCGCCCTTCGCAATAAACTCATCAAAAAAAATTTGCCGGGACTTTCGCGGTATATCCTTATCAACAATAAGATTGGCCAGAAAGTACAGCCGCTCGCTTAGCGCCCGTTCCGCCGCCTGTTCCAGATCATACTTCCTCTGACGACGGAACTGCAATATCGAGTAGATGAGGCCGGAAGTCCCAATAACAATGCCGACTATAATGCCTAGCTGTTCCATGAACGTTATTCCCATGCTTGGCCTTCTTCAGAAAAACGATGATAGAAAAACGATGAACAGTATACCATGAAAAACGAATAAGAAGAAGAGGACATCTCCTGAAAGCCTCTCGTCTCCTTGCCTTATCTTTTACCCCAAGCATGGAGTTTTGGAACAAGCGGGTAAAGGCAAACGACTGTTTGCCCGCCCTGCGACCAATTCCCACAACACCGCGCCATTTCCCGGCGCGGCATTCCCGATTGAACACCCCGCGCACCGTTTGCCGCAATCCTTCACCGCGCACACCTTCTGTAGATAGCCCGCGCGGTGGAGAAAATCAAGGCGGGCCGCTATTGCCTCCGGCGTCGTGTGCAAACGTTCCGCAATATCGTACGGGGAAAGCGTTCTCCCTTCCGACAACAAAGCCAATAGTTCCCGCAACATAACGCGCCTCCTTTAGAAAAACAGCGAAGAAACGCGGAATATGACCAACGACAACAGCAACGCCACCGCCATATAATACCCCGCTATCCTGAGTGTCCATTTCAGCGAGTGGTTTTCCGTATAGGTGGCGGTCATTGCAACCAAACAAGGGACGGTGAACGAAACGGCGAAAATAAACGCGAGAGCTTCGGGTCTTGAGACGGCCCCGGCAATGACTTCACCAAAGTTTGCCGCCGTCTCGGTGCTTTTGGAAAAGGTGGATTCAAACACGCCGCCGCTTCCCAGATAGAGCGCGTTAAGCACGCCTAACACCGCCTCTTTCGCAAACGCCGCCGCGATGAACGCCATGAACAGTTGCCAGCCAAGACCGAAGAAGCGCGTAACCGGCTCAATAAAAGAACCAACTTTGTAAATGACGCTGTTCTCCACATTGCCGTCCGGGGCCCAGGTAAGGCAGAAAAAGATAATCGTTATGACAAAGATGACACGGAACGCCCGCAAAAATATGTCCTTTGCCCGGAGCAGCGTTGTTTTAAAAAGCAATCCCCATTTCGGTTTGTGATAGGGCGGCAGTTCCATGATCATGCCGGTCCGGTCTTTTTCGCTCACCAGCACCCTCCCAAACACTTTGGCGGTAACCATCATGTGCAGGACCATCACCACGAAAATCCCCAGCATGACAAACAGCGTTCCCCAGCCGAAAAAGATGTTCGCCAGCACGGGAACGATGGACAGAATCGCGGCGCAGGGAACCGCCCACAGGAGGGCCATCGCCAGCACGCGCTGTCCCCACGTGTCGATGACCCGCGTTCCCGCCGCCCCGCCAATCGTGCAGCCGAGGCTCACAAAGAAGGGCATGATGGCCTTTCCCTGTAGGCCCAGTTTGCTCATCACACCGTCAAACACAAACGAGACCCGCGCCATGTAGCCGACATCTTCGAGGAGGCCGAACACAAAGGTAATGCCGAACACAAAGGCGGCCATCTGGATGGCAAAAACGAAGGTGTTCAACACGCCGCTCACCACGAGGGCCGTCCAAAAGGGGCCGAGCCCCGTGCTTTGCAAAAAAGCCGCGACGGGCGGACCGACGAGGGAAGGCAACAGGCTTGCGATACCGCCGACTATCCCGAAAGGTATCATCGCCGCAATCAGCCCCACGATGCCGATGCCAATCGCAATCAGCTTGCCCCTGACACTGCTCGTGGCAACGCGGTCAAAGCGGGAGAAGGCGGCCGCGCTTGCTTTGGTCTTCTTTACCGCGCCGTCAAGAAGGCGTTCTATCCATTTGAACTTGATCTCCGCCGCCTCAAGCACGGCGGATGTTTCCGCATCGGATGTTTCGGGCGTGTCGGGCGCATCAAGCGTATCGGGGACTTCCGGCGGATTTTTGATAACCGCCCCGTCTTGTCCGGTTCGTTCGACCGCATCGTAAAACGCGCCGTAGTCCTTCGTGTTGGAAGCGACAAAGGGAACCACCGGAATGCCGAGCCGCTCCTCCAGCAGTTTCGCGTCAATTTCTATCCCCTTGCCCTTCGCCACGTCCATCATGTTGAGGAGGAGGATAGCCGGCACCTTAAGCGGCGCGAAATCGGCAAGCATATAGAGGCTCCGCTCCAACTGGGAAGCGTCCGTGAGAATGCACACCACATCCGCCTCGCCCCCGGCAATGTAGTCGCGGGTAACGATCTCTTCCTCCGACCCGGCGGAAAGCGAGTAACTTCCGGGCAGATCGGCGACAAGATACGCCCTTCCCTTGTGCTGGAACCGCCCCTCTTTCTTCTCGACCGTCTTGCCGGGCCAGTTCCCCACGTGCTGCCGCCCCCCGGTGAGGGCATTAAACAGCGTTGACTTCCCCGAATTGGGCTGTCCCAACAGGGCAATAACGCGGGCGGGTGTTTTCGCGCGCCCGTCTCCGGCCTTCCCCGGCTTCGCGTCTTCGCAGTATTCGCAACTCATTTCTCCACCTCCAGCATAATCTTTTCCCCCTCCCGCCTACTCACGGCGATCATCGTGTCCCGGCTGTAAAACAGCACCGGCTGGCGGCCGTCGCTCCGCAGAACTTCCACCGGGCACCCCGGCGTGAGGCCAATAGCGGTAATCCGACTCAAGAAACGCGGGTCGCCGTCCAATCTGGCCACAACGCCCCGTTCTCCCCGTTTAAACTTCGTTATGTTTCGCATAACTAACTCCTTATAACGAAAAAACTCTAATATTAGCATTCACTAACACTAGGCATATATAAAAACCACTACCTAAAAAGGGGGAAGTCTCCCCCTCGTTCCGGCCAGCACAAACCAACGCAGACTACGCCTGCTTATGGTTTGTGCCGTCCTCCACTACCCCCTCTCCTAGGGGCTCCGCCCCTAAAACCCCATCTACCTCCGGGGAATGAAAATGATAGAAAGGAAACGCGCAGTCTCCAAGCCATGATCATTCTCCATTTTCAATTATCCATTATCCATTCGCGCCACGCGCGCCCTCAGTGCC
Source organism: Spirochaetaceae bacterium (assembly GCA_031269165.1). Taxonomy (GTDB): domain Bacteria; phylum Spirochaetota; class Spirochaetia; order Treponematales; family Breznakiellaceae; genus JAIRNN01. The sequence goes on along the minus strand of JAISZQ010000132.1, from coordinate 3,276 downwards.
GGCTTTTCGCCTCATGTGACTTTGGTGCCCGTTTTCCCGCTTGATCAATCACACCCTCTATGCCCTCGCTCAGGGCGTCCAAAAAATCACAAATGCCCTGTGCTTCTTTCTCGTCCAAGCGGCTGATAAATTCGCGCAAAACCGCGAGCATATTCTCGTGATGCTTTAGATGTCCCTCACAGACCTGTTCGCCCAGCGCGGTCAGACGCGAAAAGACCTCTTTCCGGTTGCCGGGTTTTTTGTACGCCTCAATGAGCCCCTTATCCAGCAATTTTTTGGTAACCTGGCTCACCGCGCCGCTGGTCATCCCCAACCGCCGCGCCAGTTCCCCGACATTCGCCCCTTCATAGACCTTTATGGTCTCCAACATATGTACTTCCGCATGGTGAAGCGGGAATTCCACCCCGTAGAGCCACGGAGTCTCCATCTCCCCAATCATCAGGTTTATCGGCCGGTATAACTTGGTAATCAGCGCTTCCATGGTCACCATAGTTGCTAAAATATATAGTATCTAAAGAAAAAAGTCAAGAGGCACCCCGAAAAAAACGTGAAAAAAGATGAAAAAACGTGAAAAAATCAGCGGAACCACAGACGGCCATTGGCAACGCAGATTTATTTGTGTTCATCTATGCATATCTGTGCAATCGGTGAACCCCTCTTTTCTCAAACGATTACACCAAGCAACAGTGTCGCAATTATGGTTATGAGAGTGCTTCTCCTAAAGAAAGTATAAAAAGGGGGACGGCAACAGGTTGCCGAGTCTCCCCCTTCGCTCCAGACACGCACTCCGGTCGATACGTCCACGCCTAAAGGCGCGTCCGCACCTCCCTCCGTTTGGTCTTCCGCTATCCCCCTCAGCGGGGGGCCCGCCCCCCGCAACGCCCCCCATAACAGAGCAATTGATGTTTTACAAGGAGAAGTACTCGTTCGCCCGGCAGGACGTAGCAAAGGCGGCTGAATAGTTACCGAATAATCTCAATAAATCGCGCGGCCGCTTCCTCACAGAGTATCTACCAGATTTTTCATGATGTACTCGCGGCGTTCCGGCGTGTTTTTGCCCATGTAGAAGCCCAAGACCTGCGGCACCGCCTTCAGCGTACTCACCGAAACAGGGATGAGGCGGATGTCTTGACCGATGAACTGGCCGAACTCCTTGGGGCTGATCTCGCCCAGTCCCTTGAACCGCGTCACCTCGCTTGACGCGCCCAGCCGTTTCACGAGGTCATCCCGCTCCTTGTCCGTGTAGCAATAGCAGGTCTCTTTCTTCGTGCGGACGCGGAAAAGCGGCGTTTCGAGGATAAAAATCTTGCCGCCGGTGACCAGTTCCTCAAAATACGAGAGAAAGAAGGTGAGGAGGAGGTTGCGGATGTGGAAGCCGTCGAAGTCCGCATCCGTGGCGATCACGATACGGCCGTAACGAAGGCCCGACACGTCGTTGTCGATGCCGAGGGCCATCATCAGGTTGAAAAGTTCCTCGTTCTTGTAGATGGCGGCGCGTTTTTTTGCGTACATATTTTCGACTTTACCGCGCAACGCGAAAATGGCCTGGGTCATCACGTCCCGCGAGGTAACCATCGACCCCGCCGCCGAGTCCCCCTCCGTGATGAAGATCGTGGAGAGCGTGCCCTTTACCCCGTCGTCGAGGTGAAACTTGCAGTCTTTCAGTTTGGGAATTTTGAGCGCGATCTTCCGGGCCGCCTCCCGCGCTTCCTTCTTTACGGCGGACAACTCGGTACGCAACGTTTCGTTGGCGAGGATCTTCTGTTCCAGCTTCTTTGCCGCATCGTTGTTCCGGTGCAACCAATCCTCCACGGCGGCGCGTACCTCGGCCACGAGCGGCCCGCGAATGTCGGAGTTGCCCAGCTTGTTCTTCGTCTGGCTTTCAAACACCGGCTCTTTTAGCTTCACCGCGACCGCCGCGATCACCCCTTCGCGCACGTCCTCACTCCGGTAGTCTTTCTTGAAAAACGCCTGCACCCCCTTCAAATAGCCCTCTTTGAAGGCCGAAAGGTGTGTCCCCCCGTCGCTTGTAAACTGCCCGTTCACAAACGAGAAGTACTGCTCGCCGTAGTTGTTCGTATGGGTAAACGCGATCTCGGTGTGCTCGCCCTTGTAGTAGGCAATTGGGTACAGCGAATAGGCGGAAGGCGCGTCCTCGTCACCGGCCGCATTTTTCCCCTTGCCCGCACCGTCTGCCGCATTGTCCGGCTCCCCCAACTCCTCGTTCAGCAAGTCCAAGAGGCCACGCTTACTCGTATAAGAAACGCCGTTCAGCACCAGCGTCAAGCCGGAATTGAGGAAAGAATAATTCTTGATCCGCCGCTCGACGAACTCCAAGTTGAACTGGTACCGGGGAAAAATCTCGCTGTCGGGGATAAACTCAACATAGGTCCCCGTCTTCTGCGGCGTCTTGGGCTTCCCCCGATGCTGTTTTTTCAGCACCCCGCGCTCGAAGACCGCCTCCGCCGCCTCGCCGTCCCTCATCGAAACGATACGAAAATGCGACGAAAGCGCGTTCACCGCCTTCGTCCCCACGCCGTTGAGCCCGACCGAAAACTGAAACACCTCGTCGTTGTACTTCGCGCCGGTATTGATGACGGACACACATTCGACGAGCTTGCCCAGCGGAATCCCCCGCCCGTAATCCCGCACGAGAACCTTGCCGTCCTTCACCGTGATCTCGACCGACTTGCCGTTCCCCATGATGAACTCGTCGATCGCGTTGTCCACGACCTCTTTCAACAGCACATAAATCCCGTCGTCCGGGTTGCCGCCGTCCCCCAGCCGCCCGATATACATCCCCGTCCGCAACCGGATATGCTCAAGCGACGACAGCGTCTTTATCTTCGATTCGTCGTAAGCCCTTGAGTCCGCCGTCTTTTTAGCCGCCATAATCCTCCCAAACCGCCGCCTCCCCCGTTACGGGACAGGCCAAATCAATGGTTATTATACCATCGTTGCCGCAAGGATTTCAAGAGAGCGTGGCAACAGCAACGTCCCCAAGGTATCTTGCCCCCATCTCCGCTACCGGGTGAACGCTTTTAATGCTATTTGCTGTGATAACTTGTCGGAAGGCCGATAGTACGCCTCCTGTGGGCGGGTGCTGTTTAGGAAGCGGCAGTCGGCGGGGAGAACCGCGCCAAACAGCACGCCCTCTGGGCTAATCTTGACCCACAGAATCATGCGAGGAACTCCCGGTAAGCCAGCAAGATATATAACTTCATCAGTCCTATCCATACCGTCTTCACCCCGGGTGGCCCGTCACTAGGCGCCCGT
>JAISZQ010000121.1 GCA_031269165.1 Spirochaetaceae bacterium | reverse complement strand
TCAACGGATCACACAGATTTTTAATTTTTTGTCCGCGAATGCACGCGAATGTATGCGAATACGCGCTGATGGGTATGTATTATTCGTATTTATTCGCGCCATTCGCGGACCAAAATTCTTAAGTTGTTGACAGGGAAAAGCCTTCCCCCTCGCTCCGGGCTTGAGCCCTACGCTACCCACTTCAACGGGGACAAAACCATGCGGTGCATGGTGACCCACGCAAGCGTGGGTTTGGTGGGCGTACCTTAAGCAAACCGATAAGCGCAAGCGCCGGTTTGCTCAGCGTCCACGGACGGACGCATTACCGAAGCACACCTACGGTGTGCCGCACACCGTAGGTGTGCCACGCCCCGGCCGGAAACCCGAAACAGGACGTTGAGGGTTGTAGGCCAGACCCCGAAGGCATCAAGGATGCCCCGCCCCCGAATCACCGCAAGGAAAAAACGTCACAGCCTCAGTAGAAAAATTCCCCCGCCCGCCCCAACTGGGGGAAGGATTCGTGAACCAGCGAAAAAGCGCGGCCGTTATGATTATGTCCCGCGGCTACTTGCTTCTTCTGCCTGGTAAAACCCGTCTTTCCAGTTGAAGCGGGCGCACGGGATCACGCTGCCGCGTTCGGCGGCTTGCATAATGGCTTTGTAGGGGGGCTTTTTGAGAGGCGTCGGGGTGAAGTCGAGGATAAAGCGGTTCCAGCCCGCAGTTTTCAGGAAAGGGATCTTGTCGATGATCGAGAAGGGCGTTTCGGGGATGGCGTAACTCATTCCCGCTCGCGGGTCGTCGATGAGGCGGAACGCGCCGCCTTCTTTGTCGAAGAACGCGCCAAAATCGTAGGTTTCGCGGAGATTGGCGGGGATTTGGAAGAGTTTGGGACGGACGTAGAGCGTGAGGAAGACTCCGGCGCGTTGGGCCTTGATTCGGGCCGTTTCGCTTCGATCCGGCTGGGCCCCGGGTTTTCCCCCGAAGACCCGCTCCAGATTCTGCCGCGAGATTTCAAAAGGGTTCACGAAAAACGAAAGGCCCGCATTCCGCAAGAAGGCCGCGCTGTAGCGGTTGAAGGCGTAGAGATAGGGGCCCGCGACGAGGGCGGCGTTCACTTGTTTGAGCGGGGCGATCTGGCCGAGGTTGTTGACGATGAAGCGGGTGCAGCCTCTTTCCACGAGGCGGCGGATGTCCTTCTCGGCGGCCTCCGCCTGCGATTCGGGGAAGAAGGGCAGCATACTGATAACGACTTGATCGGGCCGATAGGGGAGCGCGGTCTTGCCGAGAAGTGCTTGGACGTTTTTCTCCTTAAAAGGGAGTATCACCGCCTGCGTCTTCACCGACTGCGCGATGTAGAGGTCGGCAATATTTTCCACCGCGACATAGAAGCCTTCGGGAAACGCGGTGGCGTTTTTCTTGCCGGACTTCTTTTCGGACCTTTTTTCAGTTGCCGCATCGTTCTTTCCCGCCGTGTTCCAATCAATCTCCGGGGCTTTGTCCCGGCCCGGCGACTTACGAAAGCCGTCCAAGTTTTTCGGCAGGATGGGCGGGTATCGGCGGGAGGCCGCCTTGCGCTGGATGAGGTACACGATGTCCCCTTTGTCAAACCCTTCCGGCGCGGAGACCCACACCCCATCGCCCTCTTTGTCCACAGACGCGGCCTTGTGGGTCGCCCGCTTGCTGTCGTCGGCCCGGTGGAAACGGAGCGAATCGCCCGCCATCACCGTCTCGGCACGACCGTTGTCGGAAGCGTGAAGCGGGATGAATACCGCCGTGTCGTCCCCGCTTCCCCGCTTCTTCTTGATGACGCCGAGCCGGATTCCCGTCCCGCCGGCCTCCTTTGGGTTAAGATAACCCGCCGCGTCAACATATTGCGCGTCGCCTTGTAAACCGTCAACAGCGTGGGACGGGGGGCGTTGCGGGGGGACTCCCCTACAGTCCTCAATATCCTGTTTCGGACTTCCGGGCCGGGGCGCGGCACACCTGCGGTGTGCTTCGGTAATGCGTCCGTCCATGGACGCTTGGGGTGCGCCCACAAAACCATACTGGTTTTGTCCGGCAGAGGGGGTAGCGGAGGGCGAAGACCGGAGCGAGGGGGAGGCTTCCCCCTTCAAAATTATCCATTTTCCCTTATCCATTTTCCCTTCCCCGCAGGGGCCTTCCCGTAACCTCGATGGCAACTCGGCAAGGCGCGGCTTGTCTTGGGCGGGCAGATAGAAGACCCGGCCTTCAACCTCGCGCTTCTTGATGGCGCACCCGGTAACAATGAGGATTGCGTTTTCGTCCACGCGCAGAAGCCGGACAATGCGGCGCATCTTTTGTTCGGCCTTGCCGGTTACCGTGCAGGTGTTGACAATCCGCAGATCGCCCTTTTGGGGCACGACATCAAACCCGGCGGCGGCAAATGCGGCGGCCACACAATCGCTCTCGGCTTGGTTGAGTTTACAGCCCAGGGTGTAAAACGAGACGGTCATCGGTTAACGGGAGAGGCTCGCCCGAATGCGGTCAATACCCCGGCGGGCATCGGCAAGCTGGGTGTCGAGGGCAAGGGCTTTTTCGTAGGCTTTCAGCGCCTCAAGCGGCTCTCCGGCCCGTTCACGGGCATAGCCTAAACGGGTCCACCACACGGCGTTCAGCGGGACATAGTGCAGGGCGGTGGAAAGGCTGATGTCGGCGTGGCGGAAACGGCCCAGCCGGATAAAAATCTCGCCCATGTAATAATACACAACGTCAACCCGCGAACCGTCGGGGGAAAGGCCGATGTATTCTTCAAAGAAGGCAAGCGCCTCGGCGTTCTGGCCCTGAAAATAACTCGCCTCCCCCAGAATCTCGATGATCCGCGCATCGTAATAGTTCAAACGGCGGCCGTTCCGCGCATAGGTTCGCGCCTCGTCATAACGGCCCAGTTTGAGAAGGCTCCATCCGATCACGACGTGCGATTCAAGGTTGGATGGGTCGCGGGCGATTTCATCCTGGCAGATGTCTATCACCGCCTGATAATTCCCCGTGCGATACTCGGCGAGCGCGTCAGCGTTTTCGTACTGGCCCGCCCTCGAATCGGTGTCGGCTGTCCCCTGATTTTGTGCGTACAATTGTACGCCCCAGAAAAACATCCACGCCAAGAAAACTGCCGGGAGGAGGAAACCGGCAGACAGCCTCTGAGCAGTCGGTCGCGGTCGCACCGGCGGTTGCGGTCGCAACCGCCGGTGCAATTGCAATTGCACGTTTTTATGCCGTCTTGCACCGCAAAAACCACGAGGCGGCTTAACGTTCAACCGGTTCCATCCTGCACAGGCCGTTAAACACGCACCCCGATTCCATTTGGATTTCAGGCGCATGAACATTTCCCACCAGTTTTCCCGTCAGCGTAACCTCGACCTTCCGCCGCGCCGTGACATCTCCCGTCACCGACCCGCGAATAATCACCTTGTCCGCCGTAATATCCGCGATGACCTCTGCCCCGGTATCCACGAGAAGAATCCCCCGCGCGTCAATACCGCCTTCCATCTTTCCCTTTATCAAGAAAGACTTCTCAAAATTCAGCGTCCCCTTGAAGTCAATGTCTTCAGAGAGAATGGTGTCATAGTCGTCATCGTCAATATTCTCGTACAGATTGCCGTTTTTTTTGTCGTTCTGTGTATCGTTCACCCGATTATTCTATCACACCACGATAGGAATTTCAAGAGATCGGAGGGACATCCCCAGGGCAACGTCATTTACTTTTGAGGCAAAATATAAAGAGGGGGACGTCTCCCCCTTCGCTACGGACGGCTCAAACCATTGCGAGGTATACCCCGCAATGGTTTGAGCCGTCCTCCGCTATCCCCCTCTGCGGGGACAAAACCATGCGGTGCATGGTTTTGTGGGCGTATCCCAAGCGTCCACGGACGGACGCATTACTGAGTACGCCCCGGCCGGAAGTCCGAAGCAGGATGCTGAGGGCTGTAGGGAGCCCCCCGAAGGCATCCTAACGGATGCCCCGCCCCCGGATCACGGCGAGGAGAAAATCTGGCGGAACCTACGGTTCGACTTGGAGACGACGCTTGGGGACGGATACCGTTTTGAGGGTCCGCCGCCCCTGCTGGTTGCCACTCGCTCAACAGAACCCGCCCCAAGAGGCGGGCTCTGCGGCGCGGCTTTCCCTGCTGACTGCCGTTTGAGCAACAATCCCCGTCCGTCATTGCGAGCGAGCGGCACATTGCCGAGCGAAGCAATCGGCTCAACGCTTCGCGTTGAGCTTGTGGGGAGGCCGCCTCGTCTGGATTGCTTCACCAACGGCAACTGTGTTGCCGCGGGTTCGCAATGACGCGGGACCACTTGCTAAACAGTTCCCGCCCCAAGAGGCGTGCTCTGTGGTGTTGTCATCGGCCTACCGACAAGTTATCACAGCAAATGGCACTAAAAGCGTTCGCCCGGCGGCAAAGTCGAAGAATCGTCCGCCTATACACGTACCTTGACGATAATTTTCTTTACCGGCGCGGGTTTTTCCATCATGCAGGCCGGTTTGTGGGCATCGTCCGGGGACACCACGATAAAATCACCTGCCCGAAGCAACACCGAACCATAACGCGGCGGATCATGGTAAAAGGTAATGTCCTTTTCCGCGTCATAGGGGGTTGTTTCTTTCAAACCGGCCCTCGGCGCAAGGCCGAACAATTCCTCTCCCGAAACCACGAACTGAATATCAAACATCTTGTCGTGGGTTTCAAACCGAGCGTCTTCAGGCGGCTTGGTATCGTATTCTTTCACCTGGACGGTTAGGTCCTCCGAAAGCGTTATGCCCTGCACCGGCAAATCCGCCAAATCCCCGCGCCGCAGGAACTCATAGGCCTGCCTGAATTTTGGCGCCAAATAATCGTACTTTTCCGCAAGCG
>JAISZQ010000086.1 GCA_031269165.1 Spirochaetaceae bacterium | reverse complement strand
CCTTGACACCCGGCCGCCCGTCCGGTAAACTGAGCCCCGGCACGGTGGAAAAATCCCAAAAAAGTTTTAGTTTTTCTCCTAACTCTCGGTTTGGCGGCAAACATGTTCGCCATTGATCTTGGAAACGGGCTCACGCTGGAAGGCGAGGTGAAGGCGGGTCTCAGGGTTAAAACGGCGGACGACAGCGTCGCGCTATTCGACCCCGACGGCTTCGACTTTAACAACATGCCCAAAAAGGCGAAAGTCGACCAGGCGGACGATTCCGGCGACACGAGGATCTCCCTGTGGAACAACGATGCGGATCGGGCCCTGCGCACCCGGCTGACGCTCAACTACGACGGCGAGCTGGCCGGCGCGAAGATCCGCCTGAACAGCGACGACGCGACTACGCCGGTATTGGACAGAGCCTACGGCTGGGCCAACTTCCTCGACAAGAAGGTCGTGGTCTACGGCGGCAAGATCGGGGACGACCTCTGGGGCTTGGGCAAGCTGTCCATCAACGCGTTTGACCCCAGCCTTGACGGGATCACGGGTGTCCGCGCCGCGTTTAATATCGTGGACGGCCTCTCGTTCGGCTTCGGCCTCCCGCTTGACCAGATCACGTATGAGTCGTACGACAAGTCTGCAACGAAGGGCGTGTGGGAGGATACTTCTGGTAAAAAGCCCGGCGAGACCGGTTTTGATGCTGATGACGCAGAGTGGAAGTATGAAAATGACTACGCTTGGACGCCGCATTTGGCCAACCGGGATCTCGGCGCCATTTTTGGCGGGGCGGTTTTCGGCGGTGTCTACCACGCCCCGTCCGGGCTTTTCGGGGTGGCGGCCGCGCTGCGGCTCTCTCCCGCGATCGACTCGCAGGCCTACGGCGGCGCGTACGGGCCGTGGAAAAAAGATGATGGGACAACTGATGTCAACAAGAAGGTCTATAGGAAAAAAGACTCGTATGTCGAGGCGATCCTCGGCGCGGAAGTCCACCCGATTGACCCGCTCAAGGTCGGCATTGATGCCCAGATTGACACCCGGACGTATAACCATGAAAAACAGGAGGTTTACAATGTCCTCGACAACAAAATCGGATACACCCTTATCGGGGTGAAAGGCGAATACACCGTCATTCCCGCGCTGACAGCGTACCTCAAGTTCGACGTCCTGATCCAGAACGACTCGGCGGAACGGTATACCAAGGATGACACCCACGATCCTTTCGCCCAGTACTACTCCATCAAGCCGGACGGCACAGACGGGGTGAAGGTGGGGGGGAAATGTGGATAGTACGAAGAGTACTTACGTGAAGTACCGCCCGGTCGAGACCTACGGCGACATGGCAGTCGGGTTTGAAATCGGCGCGACATACACCATAGGGACGGTTGCCCCGTATCTGAAGATCGGGTCGGACAACCTGCTGTGGATCGCGGGCGATGTCGCGCTCAAGAAGGACGACAACAATTGGTATAAATCCACGTATCGTCCGGGCGCGGGCGTGTGGGTCAAGCCGGGCGCGACGATCACGCTTGGCGCCGCCAGCATCGAGATCTTCGACAAGATCGGCGGGATTGGCGCGACTAATCTTGAGTATTACTACATCGACAACAACGACGATTGGAAGATTGGTTCGGCGAGCGCGTTTACGAACCAGTTCCAGGTTGACTTCAACTGGAAGTTCTAGGGTTACGGGTTTAGCCTTCGCGGAAGGCTAGATGAGCGTGAAAGCCCCGGCCGTCCCAATGGGATGGCCGGGGCTTTTTTGTTGTGGGACGAATGGATAACGGAGAAGGCCCTCCCACTGGATTGCTTCGCTTCGCTCGCAATGACATTGGAACTGTCGTCATTGCGAGGAGCATGGCGACGAAACAATCCAAATGGGGAAGGCTCTCCACTGGGTTGCTTCGCTTCGCCCGCAATGACAGGGGGTTCGCTCGCAATGACGGCGGGCTCGCGCAATGACGGGCGGGGATCGTCATAGCGAAAGCGTGGCATGGCCGTCATTGCGAACCCGCAGGGTGAAGCAATCCAGACGGAGAAGGCCCTCCACTGGATCGCTTCGCTTCGCTCGCAATGACGGGCGGAACTGTCGTCATTGCGAGGAGCATGGCGACGAAGCAATCCAGACGAGAAAGGCCCCTCACTGGATTGCTTCGCTTCGCTCGCAATGACGGGCGGAACTGTCGTCATTGCGAGGAGGCGGCAATTTGCCGTCAGCGACGAAACAATCCAGACGGGGAAGGCCCTCCACTGGGTTGCTTCGCTTCGCCCGCAATGACAGGGGGTTCGCTCGCAATGACGGGTGGGGCTTTTTTTTTGTGGACAATGACGCTTTTGTTCGTGAGAGAGAGCACCCGCAGCGATCCGGGGGGCGTTACGGGGGAACTCCCCCGTAGAGGGGGTAGCGTAAGACGCGAAGCGGCTGGAGCGAGGGGGAGACTTCCCCCTCCCTGCCGGGTTTTGAAACGGGCTCTAAAGAATGGAGGTGGCGGGAGTCGGACCCGCGTCCTAATACGCGAAACATACATCTCTACAGGTTTAGCCGCACGTAAGCGAATACATCGCGTGTCGGAGCAGGGTTTGCGGTACGGCGCGCTTCCTGCCCTTAGTTCGGGAATATCTTGTTACACCGCGTCCGGACGCCGCGTAATAACCAGCCTCGATTGCGACGCGGAGACAGCCCCTCAAGGCGGCGGGAACTGTTCCACGCGATTATGCCGCGAGGGCGTAATCGTAACTGTCGTAGTTGGCAGTTAAAAGTTTGCCGAACATATTAGGAGTTCCGGCCTCTCCACCTGCAATATACATCCCGAAGCGTACCAGTCGAAACCGGTGCACCCCCATTACGTTAGTCTACCACATCTGACAAAATAGGTCAAGTGCTACGCGAATGGAAAATGCCGTCATTGCGAGGAGCAAAGCGACGAAGCAATCCAGACGGAAAAGACCCTCCACTAGATTGCTTCGCTTCGCTCGCAATGACATGGGAACTGTCGTCATTGCGAGGAGCAAAGCGACGAAGCAATCCAGACGGGGACAGGCCCTCCACTGGATTGCTTCGCCCGCTCTAACGGGTGGCTCACTCGCAATGACAGACGCATTTGTTCGTGTTGGTTCGTGGTTCGTTTCCCCTTTTCAATGCCCCCAAAAGGGCAACAGCCTCGGCTACTCGAAAAAATCGGACAGCGCAATCTTGAGGCCGACGGCGGCTTTGAAAAGAGCGGTTTCACCCTGCGAGGAAAGCGGCGCCTCAACATTCAGGAACAAGGTCCACGCAGGATATATGTTCCACGAAACCTCAAGAGACGCGAATGTGGAGGCCGTCTCCGTTTCCTTGCGCCGAACGGAAGGCGCGGCAGTGGGAAGCGGCTTGGAAATTTTATGCAACGTCTCGGTTCCCGCACCGAGGGTTATCAAAAAAGGCGAGGTTTTAAAGAAAATATCAAGCAATACCTGATAGCGGACAAGGGAATCGTCGAGGAAATAGTTGCCCGCCGGTTCCACCGTCAACGATTTTCTTTGCATAATGAACCGGGGACGAATATGGGGCAGCCAAATCGCCGCCTCCAGTTTTCCGTAATCCGCATGTACCTCGCTATCGCTGCTCAAATGGGGGAATGGATTCAGCCCATACTCAACATAAACTGAAATCACCCCGGGCGCTTCAATGCCGACACTCCCGGAAAAGCCCGGCGCGTATTTTACGCCCCCTTCGTTGAAAGCCGAAAAAAACGCGCCAATGCCAAAACGGAACAGCCACATATTGAACGTCGCGCCGCCATAAACCAACTTACGCAGCACCGGATCAATGTTAAAACCGACATCGTAACGGGAATATGTCGAAAGATCGCCGTCTATTGCAGCCACGATATTCTCCGGGGTTGTGCCGCCCGCGATCGTGAGCGTCGTGGGGAACAAGGCGGGGACAACGGCGCACAAGAAAAGAACAACCCCTATTGAACGCCGCGTCAATACCTTGTCCAAGACGCAACGCATATATACGCGCCGCATCAGTACTCTCCGCTTATCTTTATGTCGTTTAACAACAGGAGTTCCGGCCGGTATTCAAAGTGCATCGTATCGTAAAACGTCCATTTACCGCCCCAGATAAACCCGTAACTTTCAAACGCCTTGATCACCGCATCGGGCGGCTGATACCTGCTTTTGTAGGGAACCGCCCACCAGTCAGCCCTTCTTTGCCGAGCCCAAAGCCAATAGGTCTCAAACCCGCGCAACGCGCTGTTTGACGGAAGAAGGTCAATCGCTATGCCGTACGCGTGGTTCGAACGGGTTTGAATATCGGCAATATTCCGCCAGTTCCACGCGGTAACCGTGGTTATTGACTTTACCCAGTTCCGCACCTGCGCGTCGGTTTGGGCGAGACGGTTTATCTTTTGCTCGACCATAGCCAGCTCTTCGAGGATCGCGTGATGAACCAGCGTCTCTTTCCCCAAAAAACGGATCGTTTTTACCTGTTCCCACGCCTCCGCCCTCGTCCGCACATTCCACAGAGCGTCAAAAAAATACGTTGACCGCTTCGAAGGCCGCGTCTGCCGATTGGTTTCCGCTTCCCGAAACCGGGCGGCTGTTTCCTCGTCAGGCGTTTCCCAGGGCGGCAGTTCTTCGGGATAAGGATAGAAGGGAAGCAGGTCGTATTCCTCGCTAGCGGAACGCAGATGTTCCGGCAAAAAACGACCGTCCGCATAGTAGAACCACTCGCCGCGCAGGAAAACCGCCCAGTCGCCGTCACGCAATTCCGCGGGGCCGATACGTTTCGGGTGGGCGGCGGCCAGCGCCTTCATCACCGTTTCACCCCGATCCACTTCCTCTTCCTCAGGCGGCTCGTTGGACTCAACCATCGGCACGGACACAAACTCCTCGGGCACCGGCAAAGGCTCTTCTTCAAAAACAACCACGTTTTCCTCGACGGGAGGACTGCTCTGCGCCTTCCTCCCCGCAAACGATAAACCAACGATACTAAAGAAAAGAACCGCCGCAACCAAAATACTTTTGAAACTTATTGACATCCTGCCGAGGATGAGATTTGAACTCACACGGCCTTCCGGCCAGGGGATTTTAAGTCCCCGGTGTCTACCATTCCACCACCTCGGCATGGCAAAGAGACGCCGTAAAAGCGCCCGCCGGTTTCCACCCAATCTGTTTGGGAACCAGCATCTCCTAGTATAGCAGACCGCGCTTAGTGCTTCAAGAGAAAATAAAGTGAGCCTGTTCCAAAACCAGCAAAGGGGGGAAAGCCTTCCCCTGTCAACAACTTAAGCCAATGGAATATAAGAGTGGTCAACGGATCACACAGATTTTTAGTTTTTTTGTCCGCGAATGTACGCGAATGTGCGCCGGACATGGCGTTGCGAATACGCGCTGA
>JAISZQ010000073.1 GCA_031269165.1 Spirochaetaceae bacterium | reverse complement strand
CAGTTTCTTAATCTAAGGCATTCGGTAGGACACCTTGGACGAGTGATCAGCTCGTTGCAAGGTCGCTACCTAACACAAACACAGAATAAACACAGACATCCATGCCACGAGTGGGATTCATGTTGCCGCGGGTTCGCAATGACGAGCCCGCCACGTGCCTCGCAATGACGATGCCCCCCGTCATTGTGGGCGGGCTTCCCGTCATTGCGAGCGTAGCGAAGCAATCCAGTGAGAGGATGCCCTTGCTGGATTGCTTCACCAACGGCAACGGTGTTGCCGCGGGTTCGCAATGACGATGCCCGCCGCTTGCGCAGGGTCCTTCGCTATCCCCCTTTACGGGGGTTTACCACTCAGTCGCCGCCGTGATCGGGGGGCGTTGCGGGGGGCGGAGCCACCCGCTGAGGGGGGTGCCGTAAGACCGTGCGGAGGGAGGGACAACCGGAGCACGGGCTGGAGGCAGGGGGGAGCCGTCCCCCCAACTGAATAGCAACCCTTATAGAATAGGGCATTCCTTTCTTATAGAATAGGGTAATGAAAGATTTTAGCGCTTATCTTGAAAAAATAGAAGCCGTCTTGCACGGCGCGGTTCCGGTGGGGCCCGACTGCCTTGTCGCGCCGATACGGGATATGCTCGGGCGGGGCGGCAAACGCTGGCGGCCTCTTTTGTCGCTGTTGGTGTGCGAGGGCTTGGGCGGGGGGGACGCGGTAGTGCCTCTTTTGCCCCTGGTCGAGTTCAGTCATACGGCGAGCCTGATTCACGACGACATCGAGGACAACGCGCCGCTCCGGCGGGGAAAGCCGGCCTGTCATATCATCTATGGGCATGACGTGGCGATTAACGCGGGGAGTTTCCTCTATTTTCTTGCAAGCGCGTGTATCGACCCGTGGGGTGCGAGCGCGGACAAGAAGGCGGGCGTTTTTTCGCTGTGGACGGACTACCTCCGCCGTCTGCACACTGGCCAAGCCTACGATATTCATTGGCACAACGATGTTCCGTTCATTCCAACGGTTGACGACTATCTTGCGATGTGCGCGATGAAGACGGGTTGTCTTGCCGCGTTTGCCGTTGACCTTGCCGGTTTCGTGTGCGGCGCGGCGGCGGGTGAAAAGACCGTGCTATGCAACGCCGCCCGCGATTTAGGCGTCGGGTTTCAGATCATTGACGACGTGCAGAACCTCCGGGGCGGCATCGCGGGGAAAAAGCGCGGCGACGATATTGTCGAGGGCAAGAAAAGCCTCCCCGTTATCCTTTTTCTGGAACACGCGGGAGACGCGGGGCTGCGCTTGGTGGAAGAAACCTTTCAGGCGGCTCGTGCGGACGGCATTGACTCCCCCGCCGTCGAAAGCCTGATCGCCGCGATGGAAGATGCGGGCGTGATCGACCGGGCCCAAGAACGGGGAAACGCGCTCTTGGACGGGGCCTTTGCGTCGTTTGCCGCCTACCCGTGGGCCGTGCGCGAGGAAACCGAGGCGGCTTTCCGTGAGTTGAGAAATCAGATGGAGAATGCGGCAAGTAAGAGCGGCCGTTCCAAAACTCATTGACTGTGCGCTAACGCGCACGGTTTTGGAACAGCGTCTATTGACAATTTTCCATTCCCCGAAAGGGACTGACCGCTCTTGCATATTTGCGCGGGATTTCTTATGGTGTACCCATGAATATACTGAAAAATGTGGGGGTAACCTTTGCTGCCGCGTGATAGTCTGGCTCTGCTGGAGTTTGACGTGATTCGGGGGCGGGTCGCCGGGTATGCGAAAAATGCCGAGTCTGAGCGGCGGGTGTTGCGCGAGACGCCGTGGACGATGGATGAGGCCGCGTTTCAGGCTATGCGGGATGAGGTGCGGTTCATCACGGCGCGCTTGGCTTCCGGCGACCGGGAACCCTCCGCGTATCTTCCCGATATTGGCCCGCTGTTGCCGCGTCTTGGGGTCGAGGGCGTCGTGCTGGGGCTGGATGCGGTGTTCGCGGTCGGGGTGTTTCTGCGGGAGGGGGCGACCCTGTTGCGGTGGCTTGCCGGGGACGAAGCGGGCGGCGTCCCGGGGAGCGTTCCTTCCCCCGAAGGGGGACCGTTGCTATCTCTTGCCGGGATGGGCTCAAGGGGGCCCCCCAGGGACACTAGTAACAGCGTTCCTTCCCCCGAAGGGGGACCGTTGCAATCGCTTGTCGGGATGGGCTCAAGGGAAGCCCCTGGGGGCACTGGGGGCTTGAGGGGTGTCGAGGAGGCGGTCTTTCGGGTCGTTGATCACAACGGCGTGCTCCGCGATTTGCCGTCACTCCGCGCCATTAAAAAGAACATTGCCGCCCTTGAGCATGAGTTGCAGGGTTTGGTGAAGCGTTACTACGCCGACCCGCACACACGGGGCTATCTCCAGTCCGATGTGCCGCCGGAACGGGACGGCCGCCTTGTTATCGCGCTGAAGGCCAACCACCGGGGCAAGATACGGGGGCTCGTGCGCGAGGTTTCGGCGACGGGGCAGACACTCTTTCTTGAGCCGGACGATGTTGTCGAAAAGAACAACGCGCTGGTGATCGAAAAGCGGGCCTACGAGGTGGAGGTTGCGCGGATTCTCGGCGAGTTGTCGGCGCGGATCGGGGCGGAGTCTGCCGCGTTGCGGGAGTTTTACGAGGCGGTCGTGGCAATCGACGTGTTGCGGGCGAAGGCGAAGTATAGTTTCGAGACGGGGGGCGTTTTCGCGGGAGTTTCCCCGGACGGGACGCTCAGGCTGAACGGGGCGCGGCACCCCTTGTTGGGCGAGAAAGCCGTGCCGCTTGACTTCGAGATGGGCGCGGGTTGTTCCTGTGTGGTGATCACCGGGCCGAATGCCGGGGGAAAGACCGTCACGCTGAAGACGGCGGGGCTTTTCGCGCTGATGAATCAGGCGGGGCTGGCTCTTCCGGCAATGGAGGGGACGCGCCTTCCTTTTTTTGACGCGGTGTACGCCGACATCGGCGACGACCAGTCTATCACCCAATCGCTCTCGACGTTTTCCGCTCATATCAAGCACATTTCTTCTATTATAGAGCGGGCAACGGCGCGTTCGCTTGTTCTGCTTGACGAGCTTGGTTCGGGGACAGACCCCCTGGAGGGCGGCGCGATTGCGATGGCGGTCGCCGATTACTTTACCCAGGCGCGGATCAAGACGCTGGTAACGACCCATCACGGGGGCATGAAAAACTACGCATGGACGCACGAGGGCGTGGAAAACGCTTCGCTCGCGTTTGACGAGAACACGCTTGCGCCCGCCTATCGGGTGGTGATGGGGGTCCCCGGCGAAAGCCATGCCTTGCATATCGCGGAACGGAACGCGCTTCCCGTTCCGGTTGTGATGCGGGCGCGGGAGTTTCTCCAAGGCGGGGATGCGGATGTGGCGGCACTGATCCGGGTCTTAAGCGAAAAGCGGGCGGAGGCCGAGCGTCTGAAAGAAAGGTTGCTGGCCGAAAAGGCGGCGCTTACCGAGGAACGGCGGCGGGCCGACTTGCGCGAGCTTCGTCTCAGGCAAAAGGAAAACGAGATCCTCCGGGGAGAGGCGGGTGTGTTGCGGGGATACCTGCGGGAAAGCCGCAAAGAACTGGAAAACTTGGTAAAGGAACTGCGCGAGGGGGAGATCACGCGGGAGAAGACGCGCAAGGTGAAGGATTTCATCGCCGCGCTCGAAGAGAAGGCGGCGGCAAGCGATATGTTGATTGAACGGGTCGAGCGGGAGGCTGCCGAGACGGAACGGGCTCTGCGCGAGAGCGGGCGGGAATCGCAGGAAAACGGACCTAAATCGAATAACGTTGCACAGGATGCCGTGGCACACATACCCTGGGAACCGGGGACGGTGGTGCTTACCGGGCCGCATAATCTGCGGGGTGTAGTCAAGCGGCGGGTTAAGCAGGGATTCTATGCGGTCGAGATTGGCTCGGTAACGATGACGTTGCCGGAGACGGATCTGCGGGCGGCGCGTGTGGAAAAGAGGGAAAAGGCGGGGCTGGTTCCTTCGGTGCAGGTGGAAATCGCCGCCTCGCCGCCACTTTTCGAGCTCAATCTGCGCGGTATGCGGGCGGAAGAGGCCGTAGACGCGCTCCGCACGCAACTGGACGGCGCGATAATCAAGGGCTTACGAAGTTTCGCGGTGGTTCACGGCAAGGGCGACGGCATTCTCTCTCGTGCCGTGCACGACTACCTCAAAAGCCGTCCCGAAGTTGCGGCGTTCGGTTTTTCACGCCCCGAACTGGGAGGGTTCGGCCGGACGGAGGTAGCGCTTACCGAATGACCGCCTGTCGTGGAGGCGGGGGCGGCGATCGGGGTCGTCATTGCGAGGCTCGTAAGAACCGAAGCAATCCAGAGAAGGCATCTCTGGATTGCTTCACCAACGGCAAACTGCTAACGGCAACTATGTTGCCGCGCCTTCGCAATGACGGAGGGCAAACAATGCGAATCAAGGGTAGACACCTGCGGTGGGCCCTTGGGCGCACCATGCGCTCGGGCGGGCGGCCCCCCTTCCAGAATGCACTCATATTCCAGCCCAGCGTCCGTTCGAACGTTGCATCAGCGTGCGTGCGCCACACTAGCGCGTGCACGCACTGCTCTAGGCTAGAGCAGACGACCTATTCTAGGAGCGCAGTCGCCCCCGGCGGTGGAGATGAGCGCTACCCTTGATTCGCATGAACAAGGGGTATGTCCCCCACTGTCAACAACTTAAGCCAATGGAATATAAGAGTGGTCAACGGATCACACAGATTTTTAATTTTTTGTCCGCGAATGCACGCGAATGTATGCGAATACGCGCTGATGGGTATGTATTATTCGTATTTATTCGCGCCATTCGCGGACCAAAATTCT
>JAISZQ010000072.1 GCA_031269165.1 Spirochaetaceae bacterium | reverse complement strand
ACTTTTTTCATAAGTAACTCCTCCTTAAAAATATTTTTACGGGGAAAATCCCCGCAATGTCATGAGGAAAGCAAACGTGTTGCATGGAAAAAATGAACGCGCCGCCGGAAAGCCGAGGCAGACAACAGCGCAACGGATTGCGCCTGAGATTGACGCTCAAAAGGGCGGCTCCGCAGTGAATGATGGGGAATGAATCGTGAATTATGGGCAGTGGCTGACAGCCACGCGGCACTATACGGCTACAAAGCCAATGAAAACAGTGCCATTGGGGGGGGGGGTCCTTCATTCCAATTAAAATTTTTATAACACAAATTTTTCAAAAAAAACCGCTTTTTCACACTCGGACCTCCTCCTAAAAAAATTTCACCCGGCCTTACAACCATATGATGACACTAGTATATCATAACCGTACAATTCCGTCAAGCATTTTCGTGTTTTTGGGCCGTTTTTTCGTGTTTTTTTTGAAAATTTTGTAAAACGGGACCACATTCACCCCCAATGAACGCGCATGAAGTGTTTAGTCCCGAAGAAATAGAAAAGGCCAAACCGCTTGATACCGTCCTGTCCGAAATCCGGCACCAGATGCAGACGGTCCACCGGAATAAACAGGACAGTATCAAATGGTCCGACCTTTACCGAAGTCCAATCAAACACTTCAAAGAAGGCAAGCCCTCTGATACAACCCCATTATCGGCCGCCTCTTCAGAAATGTCAAGCCCCCGCATTGCCTCATGTTACCAATCCGGCTCTTTCCGCTTTTATCGTGGTTGGACCGCCGTGGCCGGGAAATACCCGCGTTTCGCCGTCAAGAGAAAAAAGCCGTTTGAGGCTTTCGGTCATCTCGGCTATACTGCCGCCCGAAAGATCGGTGCGCCCGATCCCGCCGCAAAAGAGCGTATCGCCTGAAAAAAGAACCCCTGCGTCTTTGTGGTAGTACGAGACCGATCCTTTGGTGTGGCCGGGGGTGTGCATAACCGTGAACGGGCCGATTGTATCGCCGTCTTCCAGAAGCTGTGTTACGGGAGGCATATCCCGCCAGTTTTCGCGGATAAAACCGTCGTTGCCCGCTGCCGTTTTGAAATCGGCGCATTGGAATCTGAAAGCGTTTTTGCCAACCGAAACGTGATCGGCGCGGTGAACGGCGATTGTCCCGTCTGGAAAAGCACCACGAACGTCGGGTAACGCCATAACATGGTCGAAATGGCCGTGAGTGAGTAAAATGCGGGCGGGTTTAAGCCGCTCCGACTCCAGAAACGCGATAATCGCCTCGCCGTCGCCGCCCGGATCAATCACAGAAACATCGCCGTCCACGACATATACCCAGCAATTGGTTGAAAACGCGCCGACCTCCAGACGCGCAATATTGTTGTTCATAGGGACATTGTACCGAAGGGCGGCCTCGCGCGCTACGGGTATAGTCGTTCTCCTTAGAGCCTGTTCAGAAACCCCACGAGACGCACGTCTCCGCCGTGATCCGGGGGCGTTACGGGGGGCTGACCCCCGTAGAGGGGGTAGCGTAAGACCCTAAGCGTAGCGGCGGTCTGGAGCGAGGGGGAGACTTCCCCCCTCCCCTCCCTTTGCTACGGCCCGCCGCTTGCGCTTAGGGGCCTTCGCTATCCCGCAACGCCCCCGGCACTTTGGTATTATAAAGGAGAATCACTATAATGCGATAAAAGTGGTTTTGTCCCTGCATTTTTTTCGCGGGAGGCCGATAATAGGGGTATGCAGAAGTACTATGTGAAGTGCCCGCAGGATCGGGCCGAATACTTTGAGATTATCGGCGATACGACGGACAGTTACCTCGTGCGGATCACGCGCGTCAGGGATGGCGACAAGAAGATTCTCGAAGAGCGGATAAGCCACGACTTGTTTGAGATATGCCTGAAAACGGGCTATATCTATCAGGCCGAGGATGTTTCGGGAAAGGGCTCGTTGACCAAGGTTGCCTAGGAGCCTGTGGGACTTAGCGTAATTTGCATAAAGAAATGCGTGATTTCGCGCATTTCGAGGCTCCTTTGGGAGTTTGCAGAGTATATTTTTGCAATAAATTGCAAAAATATTTGATTTTAGGGGCTAAGCCCCACAAACTCCTAGCCGTTTCCGTTGTTCTGATTTCGCGCGATGAGTGACGCCGGAGTTCGCATTGTAATTGAAAATCTTTCCTTTACCTACAAGGCGGCGGGGGAAAGGCCCTCCTCATTGGGACACGCGCTTCAAGGGGTACGTTTTGTCGTGCGGGAAGGGGAGTTCGTCTCCATTCTCGGCGCGAACGGGTCGGGAAAGAGTACGCTGCTCTCGTGTATCAACGGCCTCTGCACGCCGCCGCCCGGAACGGTTACGGTGTACGACCGGGAAGGCCGCCCCTACGACCCGGCCGATGAGGACTCTCTCGAAGCGATCCGCCGGATTACCGGCACCGTCCTCCAGAATCCTGATAACCAGATTGTCGGCTCGGTCGTAGAGGAAGACTGCGCGTTTGGGCCTGAGAACCTTGGGCTTCCGCCTGAAATTGTCGCCGAGCGGGTGTCGACGGCACTCCGACAGGCGGGGATTGAGTCCTTGCGCGGCCGCTCGACGCGCTTTCTTTCGGGGGGCGAGAAACAGCGGCTCGCCGTCGCCGGGACGCTTGCTCTGGGCAGCGACATCCTCCTTTTCGATGAGTGCACGGCGATGATCGACCCGGCGGGGCGCGAACAATTTTACGCGCTTGTTGCGGATCTCGTGCGGGATGGGCGGACGGTCATCCAGATCACGCATTCTGCGGAGGACGCTGCCCGGTCGTCGCGGTGCCTCGTGCTTGACAAGGGCGTTATCACCTACGACGGCCCGCCGCGTCCGGTTGCGGGGGGATTCGCTTTCACGACAAAGCCGCCGTCCCCTCAAACAGAGCCGATTCCCCGCGATACGCAAAGTCCCGCCGACATCTCGTTTGACCAGGTTACCCACGTCTATCTTTCAGGAACGATCCATGCACGGACGGCCCTGAACGACGTTTCGCTGGAAATCGGGAGGAACGAGAGCGTCGCCATCGTGGGCGCGACCGGATGCGGCAAGTCAACCATGCTGAAGCATATCAACGCGCTGCTTTTACCCACGGCGGGACGGGTCGCCGTCTTTGGCGGGGACACGCTTGACCGGAAAACGTCGCTTGACGCGTTGCGCCGTCGGGTGTGCCTCGCGTTGCAATCGCCTGAGACCGCGTTGTTTGAGACCCATGTCGCCGACGATGTTGCGTACGGCGCACGGAACAGCGGGCTCACGGGGAAGGCACTGGTTGGCCGGGTGCGGGAGACGATGAACGCCGTGGGGCTGCCTTTTGACGAGTTTGCCGAGCGGGAGACGTTCACGCTTTCGGGCGGCGAGGCGCGGCTTGCGGCACTGGCGGGCGTTTTCGTGCGGGACAGCGACATCGTGTTGTTGGACGAACCAACGGCGGGCCTCGACGAAGAACACAGCGGGCGGATAGTCAGGTTGCTTGAAGAGTTGCAAAAACGGGGGAAAACCGTCGTGGTCTCGACCCACTCGCGTGCGCTTGCCGCCTCTTTTGACCGCATGGTAACAATGGTAGACGGTCGCCTTGCCGGGGAGCAGGAGCGTTCCGGCACCGTTTCAAAAGCCGCCTCCCAAACCGCAACGGCCGCAAAACCGCCCAAAGGCCGCCGCAAAACCGGGCTTGAGTTTTTTCGCGGGGCCATGCCCGGCATCTTCCTCGGCATAGATTCCCCGCTGGAGCGGCTTTCTGCCGGGGTCAAACTCCTTGCCGCCGGGGGCTGCCTTCTCGCCGCCATCGCCGTGCCGGGGCCGATCTTCCCGATAAGCCTTCTCGCCGTCCTCCTCGTGCTGGGCCATGTCTGGGGAAAAATCCGTCCCGCCCACATCGTGCGCGGCCTCCTCCCGATGATGCCCGTGCTGACCATCTTTATCGCGCTGCGTCTGCTCTTTTCCTGGGACGGAGACACAAGCCGGGTGCTTGTCAAAGCGGGCCCGGTCAGCGTTACCGTCCAAGAGGTGGCTGACACCGCGATGATACTGCTCCGCCTCTTTACGATGATGACCGTGATAACCCTCTATTCGGCGGTAACCTCGTTGCGGGACACGCTGGGCGCGGTCAAAAGGTTCTGCGCGTCCTTTGCGTCCCCGCGCAACAGAAAGGCGGGCGTTCCCAGCGCGCGTGCCCGTGACGCCGGTCTCATGCTCGGCATCGCCCTCCGTTTCGTCCCCCTGATAACCGCCGAAGCCGAGCATATCACCGCCAGCCAGATTTCCCGAGGCGCGAAGACTCGCGGGCTGGCCGTCTTGTCCGCCTTCAAAGCGATGCTGATACCGCTTTTCCTCCGGTCTCTGGAACGCGCCCAAACCCTCGCCCAAGCGATGCTCCTAAGGCTCTATAAGTAGAGGCTATTCCAAAACCCAGCAAAAAGGGGGAATCGGCAAGTTGCCGCGGCAAGTTGCCGCGCCTTCCACTGTCAACAACTTAAGAATTTTGTCCGCGGATTGACGCGGATTTTCACGGATTTAATCCGCCTGTCATTGCGAGCGAGCGGCACATTGCCGAGCGAAGCAATCCAGGGTGAAGGCATTCCACGGCTGGATTGCTTCGTCGTCGGCTTGGCTACCGAAGGTAGCACGCCGCCTCCTCGCAATGACACCCTCACCTCTTATCCCTTAAATCTGCTTAATCTGGACCGCCATACAAGGCGCGCCATCAGGCGCAATCCGCGGACCTTTCTTTTCTTTTCGCTTAAGTTGTTGACAGGGGAAAGCCTTCCACTGTCAACAACTTAAGCCAATGGAATATAAGAGTGATCAACGGATCACACAGATTTTTAATTTTTTGTCCGCGAATGCACGCGAATGTATGCGAATACGCGCTGATGGGTATGTATTATTCGTATTTATTCGCGCCATTCGCGGACCAAAATTCT
>JAISZQ010000342.1 GCA_031269165.1 Spirochaetaceae bacterium | reverse complement strand
AGCAAAACTCAATCACGGGTACAATCACTTTGCAGTAAAATCACAGATTTACATGGCATCATTGAAGAGGGGAATGGAATTACTGTCTGCTTTTAACATGGGGGATAATGGCACTTTTGCGTAACATGAGCTTGTAAGATACCAATTGGTATTTTATAACGGGAAGCATTATATCTGCCTGTGCCGTAACAGACGGGCGACAGACAGCAATGTCCGGGCACAAAACTTCACGTTGCAGGATCTGGGCAAATTTCTCCTGAGGCCATCTCTAGGTGGCATTGCGGAGGCTGTTTGTAACGCCGTTTTTTGCCGTGAACGGGGCGGTTAGCCGGGCGGAAACACGGAAGAGAACGTGAATTGGGGCGAAAAAGGTGCTTCCGAGCCCATTCCAGCCTGGCGGGGGCTGCCCCAAGATAACTTGTAGACCATGCCCGCCGGTACCGGCTTGCTCGCCTCCGCCTCGACCGCCTCCCAGTCCACCTCTTTCGCCTCAGGCGGCGGCTCCCCGTCGAGAATCTCCGACCAGTACCGGTCCCCCCAAACGTGCCCCTTCCTCCCCGTCCGAAAGTTAAACCGCACCGCAAACGTCTGCTTCAACCACTGCATAATCTTGGGCAGTTTAAGTCCCTCAGCGGGCTTGATGTAAAACGTAAGCCACACCCCCTCAACCGCAAGCCCCCGCATCTCGAAGTCGAACTGCCCCTTCACCTCGCGGAGCACCCGGCAGAAAAGCGCCACCGCCCACGCCAGCCGGAACAAAGGCTCGCCGACATTAATCTCGGTGCGCACCTCGTACCAGACGTTTTCCGCTAATTCTCTTTTCAATCTCATGCTATACAGCCTCCGCTTCTATATATGCGGTTGCCAGCCGTCCTGCTTTAATCAAACGGGAAAAAAGCGAGAAAAAAGTGAGCCTGTTCCAAAACCGTGCGCGTTAGCGTACAGCCAATTAGTTTTGGAACAGGCTCAAAGCATTATATTGCCGAGCCAAAAGTGCGGGCGAAAAATCATTCCAGCAGTTCAACATCCGCATCAGTGCCGTCCCGATGTGTCTGGAATATTTTTCGAGTATGCAGGCCGGGGCGGCTTTTTGAGGACGGCTCCTATTCCGGCTCCGGCAGAAAATAGTGGTTTTTAAGGTAATTGACATTTTCCCTGAAAATGAGCGTATGGGCAATCTCGATATCCCGTTGCCGTTCCCTGGTTTTTGATTCCAGAATGGTTTCCAGCGTCCTCACTGCGGTATACCCCTGGAGTATCGGATCCTGAAACACGATGGCCGTGAGGAGCCCGTTTTCCAGGCAGCGCAAGGCATGGTCGTTTACATCGTGAAGCAGGGTAATCACCTGGTGGTAATCGTAAGCCTCAAGTCCCTCAAGAAAGCCGTCGGTGTAGGCAGGGACAAAATACACCGCGTCAACCCGGCCCTGACTGCTTTTAAGAAGTTGTTTGATCTGGACGTCTACGCCGATCCCCGTCTTCATGTTGATGTATTCTACCCGGGTTGCGGCAAAGGGATAGTGGCGGTTAATCACCTCAAGAAACCCCCTGATCCGTTTGGCATTAATATCGGGGCCGTCGGTCATACGGTCCGCATCCTCGTTGACCCCTATGACCAGCACCTTTCCAGCACTCTTGAGCTTTAGAGATTCCCCGATAAAATTTGCCACAAGCCGCCCCCCCAGCAGGATAATCCGTTCCGATATAACAGAGCCGGTTTGTTTCGGGATCGTCCACATTGTAAAAAATGTAGGGAATCCCGGCCTTTTCAGTCAGTTCTATGATGTCTTTCATACGATACATCCGCATACAGAGAAACGCGGCGGCGTCAAGCCCGTTCCGTATCTCCCGCTTGAGCGTCGCAAGATAATACTCCGTGTCAAAATCGGGTATCCTGAAAAAACGTACCTCATAGTTAAGGGGCTCGATGTATTCGGCGGCGTTTCGGACACCCCGCTCGATGTCGTCCCACACAAAGGCCGGAAAGGTAGATGTGAAAACCGCGATGTTCCTTACTTTGTTCCGCACTAAGATCTGGGATGCCCGGTGAGGCACATAGGATTGGTTTTTGGCATAGTCAAATATCCGCTTTTTCAGTTCCGGTGAAACATAGCCTGAGTTATTAAACGCCCGGCTCACCGTGATGAGGGAGATACCGAGATTTTTAGCGATGTCCTTCTGGGTAATACGCATTAAGATTGATACTATTATAATAGAAAAAAGGAGGGAAGTCACGATAACGAAATTGCTTACGGCAAATTGTCACTCCCTCGCTCCGGCCTCATAGATTTGAAACAGCCTCTTTTGAAAATTTTTTCACGTTTTTCATGTTTTTTCACGTTTTTTTGTTGACACAACCGAAAAGTCATGATATACTTCTCTATGATAAACGTACATCATATTATTATTTTGGAGGAAAAGATGAATAAAAGAAATAAAAAACCATTGGGTTTTATCGTACAATTTGTTTT
Organism: Spirochaetaceae bacterium; assembly: GCA_031269165.1. Classification (GTDB taxonomy): domain Bacteria; phylum Spirochaetota; class Spirochaetia; order Treponematales; family Breznakiellaceae; genus JAIRNN01. The sequence goes on along the minus strand of JAISZQ010000342.1, from coordinate 15,968 downwards.
CGTGGTAGCGGTATTGGCTATAGGCGCAAGTCTGCTTGCCGGATGCAACAAAAAGCAAGCGGCAACGGCGGATAGCGGGCCGGTTACTATTACATTGTGGCATTATTTCGCGTCCGATCAGGAAACTGCCGGGCTCAGGAAATTCGCCGACGACTTCAAGAAGATTCACCCGGAAGTGACGGTGGACATTACCTTTGTGTCCCGCGAAGAGCTGATGAACCAGTACACGGTGGGTGCCGTTTCCGGGCAGCTTCCCGACATCGGCATGGTGGATTCTCCAGACATGGCCTCGTATGTCTCTTTGGGGGTGTTCGAGGACATCACCGACGAGCTTAACGCTTGGGGACAACTCGATAAGTTCTACCCCGGCCCCTTGAGCAGCACCAAGGATGCCAACGGCAGAATCTACGGCCTTCCCAACAACACCAACTGCCTGGCATTGGCGTGCAATATGGATATGCTCAACGCTGCCGGGCTTAAGAAGCCCACCACGTGGGAGGAATTGGAGGCTGCGGCCGCGAAACTGACCAATCCGGCCCAGCAAATCTATGGCTTTGCCATGAGCGTCATTCCCAACGAAGAGGGCACCTTCCAGCTTATCCCGTGGATTTATGCCGCCGGCGGTTCTGTTGCGGACCTTGCCTCTCCCGAAGCGATCCGGGGCATCGAGTTTATCTCGAATCTGGCACAGAAAGGGTATATGAGCAAGGAAGTGGTCAACTGGACTCAGGGAGACGCCTTCAACGCCTTCGCCGCCGGAAAAGCGGCTATGGTGGAATCCGGTACCTGGCACGTGGCTCAAAATGTACCGGACATCAAGGATTTTGTGGTTGAATACACGCTTCTTCCCAAGGACAAGAAGTACGCCTCGGTCATCGGCGGCGAGAATTTCGGCGTCTGTAGCGGCACCAAGCACAAGGATTTGGCGGTTGAATTCCTCCAAATGATCTCCACGGCGGAAAGCGGCGCGTACTGGGCCGAACAGACCGGGAAGCTCCCCATCCGCAGTGACTCCGCCCAGTTGCGGGACATCTGGACTAAGGATAAGTATCTCTCTGTGTTTACCGATGGGATGCAGTACGCCGTGGCGCGGGGGCCCCATCCTGAATGGCCCAGCATTTCCAAGGTGATCTACACCTCAGGCCAAGCCGCCGTCCTTGGGCAGAAGTCCGCACGGGACTCCATGACCGAAGGTGCCGCCGCCATCGCCCCGATGCTGGCAAAAACGCCGGTAGCCCAGTAAGCAAGGAGGCAGTTCCATGAGGGTGAGTTTATCGAGGATGCGTTTATCATCAAAAAGGAACCTCGAAGGGTATGCTTTCGTCCTTCCCGGTTTGGTTTATATCCTTGCCCTCTTGGGATACCCCTTGGTGTACAACTTTGTTCTGGGTTTCCGGGACGTTGATGTCCGGACTTTCAAAAACGGCGCCGACGTGTTTGTCGGGCTTGCCAATTACCGGTATCTTTTCAAGGATCCGGTTTTCCGTTTGGTGTTCAAAAATACCATCGTTTTTACCCTTGTGTGCATCGCGGTACAGTTTAGCGTAGGGTTTCTCTTGGCCCTTTTCTTTTCAAAGAAATTTACCTTTGCCGGGCCGGTTCGAGGACTCATCCTTATCGCCTACATGATGCCCATGTCGGTTACCGCGCTGGTTGGCAAGAGTATGTTCGGGCAGATCGGGGTGATCAACGATCTGCTTTTCAAGCTGGGCCTCATCCGCGACCTTCCCATGTGGCTCGCCAACGGGACAACGGCTATGGCTGCGGTCATTGCGATGAACTGCTGGGTGGGGATCCCCTTCAATATGCTTCTTCTCACATCGGGGCTCACCAATGTTCCCGAAGAAATCTACGAGAGTGCCGCTATGGACGGGGCCTCCGCTTGGGTGCGGTTCTGGAAAATCACCATTCCCTGCATTCGCTCGTCGATTCTCGCGGTGTTGATGCTGGGCTTCATATACACCTTCAAGGCGTTTGATCTGATGTTCATTATGACATCGGGAGGCCCCCTCAACGCCACCGACGTGCTGGGCACCTATTCCTACCGGCTCTCCTTCACCGAATTCAAGTTTTCTATGGGTTCGGCATCGGCCATTGTGTTGTTTTTCTGCCTTTTCATCATCGGGCTCTTTTATCTGCGTATGAGCGTTACGGAGGAACAGTGATGATCAAATTTTTCTTTGGAACCAGAGCAAGAAGAAAGAATACCCTGCTCTGCCTCGCTTCCCTCGCGGTGGTGGTGTTATTTCTCTTTCCCCTCTACTGGCTCCTGTGTATGTCGTTCAAGACCGACACCGAATCCTTTGGGAAGATCGTTACCTATTTCCCCCACGAGTTTACCATCGACCCGTGGCAACGAAACTTGGGAGACAAAGATTTTCTCATATCCCTGAAAAACAGTTTCGTTATCGCGCTCTGTTCCATGGCGATCTCTTTGGTGCTGGGAATACCCACCGCCTATGGCATGGGCCGATACCGTCTGCCGGGCAACAAGGGCTTTCTCCTCACGTTTCTCGTTACCCAGATGCTTCCGGCGTCTCTGATGCTCACCCCTATGTTTCTGATATTCTCGCGGCTCAACATACTCAACACCTACTTTTCCCCGGCTATGGCTATCGCGTCGGGTTCCATCCCCTTCATCGTGATAACCTTGCGGCCCTACTTCCGAAGCATCCCGACCTCGCTGGATGACGCCGCCCGAATCGACGGCTGTGGGGTCTTTCGGTCCTTCATCCAAATCATGATCCCCGCCATCAAAGTGGGTATCGTTACTGTGGCGACCATCTCCTATCTGAGCGGCTGGAACGACTTGGCCTATTCCATGACTTTCAACGTCAAGCCGGAAATGCGGCCCCTCACCGCCAACATCTATAAGTTTACCAACAAATACGGCACCAAGTGGAACTGTATCATGGCCTACGGCTGCATCCTCGTGATCCCCGTGGTGATCACCTTTGTGTTTTTGCAGAAGTACATCGTCAGCGGCATGACGGCGGGATCCGTTAAAGAATGAAGGCGGCCCCCGCGAAAAAGCGGCCTAAAAAACGGCTGTTCGAGGGCGGTCTGCATATCTGGATGGAAAAACTCTTCGATGCCGTGTCCCTCAACCTCCTCTGGTTGCTCTGTTCTCTTCCTTTGATAACCATCGGTGCCTCCACCACCGCCTTTTACTACGCGATGACCAAGGTGATCCGGGGAGAGCGCGGTCATCTTTTCGCCGAATTTTGGCGGTCTTTCAGGTTAAACCTTGTCAAGGCCACCCTCATCTGGATTGCCTTCGCCGCCATCGTCTTTCTCCTGCTGGTCAACCGGAACATCAGTGCCGACATCGGGGGCTATGTCGGCCTCTTCTTCCTCTGCCTCTACACCGTTATCGCGGTACTCTTCCTCGGCGTGCTGACCTACGGTTTTCCCGTCCTCTCCCGGTTTCACATGACCATCCCGCAGGTGATAAAACTTTCCGTGTATATGTGTTTTCGTTATCTCCCCTCTACGCTGGGGCTGTTGGCGATATGCGCCGGGGCGGCGGTGGCGATCTTTTTTTTACCGTTTTTCATTCTTTGCGTACCCGCCGGGGCCCTTTTCTGCTTTTCCCAGTTGATGGAACCCCTCTTGGTCCGCCATACGCCCGTGGATGCGGAGGGAGAAGACCGATGGTACCTCAGTCTCGTTCCGGGGGAGGAAAAAGATACGTGAGCCTGTTCCAGAACCACGGCCGACAAGATAAGGGGGTTTGTCCACGGATTACACAGATTAACCTCGTCTGCTACCGCCCGTCTCACGAACAGGTTTATCTGTTTATGGAATTTGCTTGTGTTTGTTCACAGGTTTTATTCGTAACTATTCAGTCGTCGCCGTGATTGGGGGGCGTTGCGGGGGGCGGAGCCACCCGCTGAGGGGGGTAATGGATGACGGCGCAAAACCACAAGCCCGACCGGGCTTGTGGTTTTGCGCTGGCAGGAATGAGGGGGGAAACTTCCCCCCAACTGAATAGTTACGGATTTAGGAAGTTGCGGACCTAAGGGCCTAAGTCTATAATGTGTCTCCATTATGGACAAACTCTAAGTAGTGGTTAGAGCGTCTAACTACTAAACACGAAGCACTGACCACTAGTAATAGGAGAAAGATATGTCATTTTTTAGCAATTTTTCCCAAGAGGGAAATCGTCTTGTGTACCGCTACGATGCGGAAAAACTGTGGATAGAAGGCTGGGGCGAACACAGCCTCCGCATACGCGCCACAAAACTGGCCCAGATGCCGGGAGGTCATCCGATGCCCGGTGTGTCAAATCAGGCGGGTGGGCTTGACGGGGGAAACACCGACGACTGGGCGCTTCTGCCCCAGAAACCGAGCCCTGTCGAGATCACCATCGGCGCGGACGGCGCGTCCCTGCGGAACGGCAGGATAGAGGCGCGGATATCGAAAATCGGCCAGATACAGGTGTACAATGCCCGTGGAGAACTGCTTCTCAACGAGTACCTTCGCTGCCGCCTGGACATAAAAGACCGTACCTACAGCTCTCTCGAACTGGAGGCGCGGGAATTCCAGCCCATCATCGGCGGGGACTACCACATCACCGTCCGCTTCGAATCGGTCTCGCCCGACGAGAGGATATACGGCATGGGCCAGTATCAGCAGCCTTACCTCAACCTCAAGGGAACCGATCTGGAACTCGCCCACCGCAACTCCCAGTCCAGCGTTCCCTTCATGATTTCTTCTTTGGGCTACGGCTTCCTCTGGAACAACCCCGCCGTGGGCCGGGTCTGCTTCGGGAAAAACACCACCACGTGGGAGGCGCGGTCGTCGAAAAAGATCGACTACTGGATCACCGCCGGAGACACCCCTGCGGAACTAGAGGAAGCCTATGCAAAGGTTGCGGGGACGGTACCGATGATGCCGGATTACGCTATGGGTTTTTGGCAGTGCAAACTCCGGTATCAAACCCAGGAAGAGCTTCTCGGCGTGGCCCGCGAATATAAGAAACGGGGGCTTCCCATTTCGGTGATTGTCGTTGACTTCTTTCACTGGCCCTATCAGGGGGAATGGAAATTCGATCCCGTCTATTGGCCTGACCCCGACGCCATGATCGCCGAGCTTAAAAAGATGGACATAGAACTCATGGTTTCTATCTGGCCCACCGTGGACAGGCGGAGCGAGAATTGGCAGGAGATGCTGGAACGGGGCCTCCTCATCCGCACGGAACGAGGTTTCCGCATCGTCATGGACTTTCAGGGCAACACCGTCCACTACGACGCGACCAACCCCGAAGCCCGTTCCTATGTTTGGGAAAAGGCGAAAAAGAACTACTATGACAAAGGGATCAAAATCTTCTGGCTTGACGAGGCGGAGCCGGAATATACGGTCTACGACTTTGAGAACTACCGCTATCACTTGGGGCCGAATATTCAGATTGGCAATGTCTATCCACTGATGTACGCGAAAACCTTCTTTGACGGCATGAGGGCAACGGGGCAAGACCATATCCTCAATCTTCTCCGGTGCGCGTGGGCAGGAAGCCAGCGTTACGGGGCCTTGGTCTGGTCGGGGGACATCCATTCCACCTTCGAGAGCCTGCGGAACCAGCTTGCCGCAGGGCTCAACATGGGCCTCGCGGGAATCCCGTGGTGGACTACCGACATCGGCGGCTTTTTTGGCGGCGAAGTGACGGACGGGCATTTTCACGAACTCCTTGTCCGCTGGTTCCAGTGGGGCTGTTTCTGCCCGGTGATGCGGCTCCACGGCTACCGCGACCCCATCAAGCCTCAGTACGGTACCACGGGAGGCGCAACCTGCCGCTCCGGTGCCGACAACGAGGTTTGGTCGTATACGGAAGAGGTTTACGAAATCTGTAAAAAGTATCTCTTCCTTCGTGAAAAACTGCGCCCCTACATAACGGAACAGATGCGGGCTGCCCATGAAAAGGGGACTCCGGTGATGCGCCCCCTCTTCTACGATTTTCCGGCGGACAAGAGGGCATGGGAGACCGAAGACGCATTTCTGTTCGGGCCCAACTACCTTGTGGCACCCATTCTTTACGAAGGGGCACGGGAACGGGAAGTCTACCTCCCCGCAGGGCATTCCTGGACCAACGCATGGACCGGCGAACGCTTTGAGGGTGGCGGGGTCATCAGGGCGGACGCGCCTCTGGAGAGGATTCCCGTCTTTAGCCGGGACGGCGCGACGTTTGGGTAAAGCGGCTTTTCGTTTTTTAAGGCGAGCCTGTCAAAAGGGAGAAAAGGGATAGACAGAGGGCTGTTTCAAGACCTCAAGTGAGGTCGTGGTTCTTTTCTCCCGTCCACAAAAAAGGTCTGTCCCCCACCCTCGCGAGGGACAACCTTACTCTTCCAGCCCTATTTATAAGCATCTTTTCTCTATTCAATATTAATTACAAAGACGAGGCTGTTCCAAAACTGAAGTTTTGGAACAGCCTCAATTAATCGCCGCGTATTCAATGAAGTTAGAAATTGTCCGCCTGTCTCCGCAGCCCGTTTGAGCGTATTATAAACAGTATCATCGACTCGTAACGTTATTGTTTTACCCATGATGAACTCCTTGAATCAAGGTCTCTCATGCTGAAAGATCGCTGTCGGCGGTGCCGGGCATTTTTGGCCCGATGGCGGTCGCTTCCTTTTTAAGCTTTCCGTAGTATAATGAAATTGTGGATGTTGATATCAGATTCAGCCGATCGGCTTTCAAGCACGGCGTAAGCGAGGCGGATATACGCACAGCTTTTGACAATGTTCTGTACGGCGAACGGCTTGACGACAGTGATGGGAACGGGGCATCCTTGATGCCTTCGAGGGTGGCCTACAACCCTCAACATCCTGTTTCGGGTTTCCGGCCGGGGCGTTGCACACCGTAGGTGTGCGGCACACACGGTGTGCCTCGGTAATGCGTCCATCCATGGACGCTGTTCCAACCCTACGGGACGAAAGTCTTCGCTGTGATCCGGGAGCGTTACGGGGGTGAGCCTACAACCCTCAACGTCCTGTTTCGGGTTTCCGGCCGGGGCGTACTCGGTAATGCGTCCATCCATGGACGCTTGGGGTACGCCCACAAAACCATGCACCGCATGGTTTTGTCCCCGTAGAGGGGGATAGCAGAAGCCAGCGCAAAACCGCGCCGCGCAAAGTGCGGCGCGGTTTTGCGCTGGCTGGAGCGAAGGGGGAGACTTCCCCCTCTTTATATTTTTTGTGTAGAAGCACTATAAGGTTTTTGTTGGTGCGGGTCAAAGGCCGGGATATTCTCATCCCTTGTGGTTTTTAGAAAATGACAGGCCGCTACATATCGCGCAACTCGTTGTCAAGCCGCACCCTGCTCTCGTTGTCTATCACGTTCTTGTCAAGAAGTATCTCGTTCAGAACGCCGAGGTAACTTTTAAGATGCCCAAAGTGGTTGACTTCAATCTTGTCAAGCCGCACACCGAGAGCATCAATCCTTGCGTCAAGCCGTGCGCCGAGAGCATCAATCCTTGTGTCAAGTCGCACACCGAGAGATTCAATCCTTACGCCCAACTCATCGAAACGCTTTTCCAGCGAAGCATCCAAAGCCATCTGCTTGAAGCCGTATTTCAGGAAGTTGACCCCATGCTTAGCGAACCCCACGATACAGACCACCACCGCGGCAAGGATGGCGGCCAAGAGAAGGGCAAGCACCAGCGGCGGGAAACCGTTTATGACATTGTTCAAGGATTCCCATTTACCCATATCGTAAATATACACAATTTATAGAGGAAAGTCAAGAAAAATTTTCGTTTTTCTGACGCTTTTTCGATGATTTTTCGCGCTTTTTTTCAGAATGTTCTCTAAACAAAGGAACCTGTTCGTGTCCGTTCGTGGTACTTTTCTTCTCTGTCATTGCGAGCACGTCGTTCGTGAGAGCGGGCGAAACAATCCAGTGAGCATCGCTCTGCATAGTGCTGTCTGCGGGTAAACGTGATCCGTGTTGATCCGCAGTTCAGGAGAAAGACTTGTTCTTGAGGTAATTTTTATATTTGGACGGGTCGGCCTTAAACGCGACGATGGGCTGGGCGGCATCCTCTTTCGCTTTTTCCACGGCTTTTTCCGCTTCGAGAATGAGACGTTTGGGGTCGATCTCCCGCCCGGCGCGGGAGGTGAGGCCGACGTAAACGCTCGTGATCGTGGTTTTGAAGGCGGTGTTGTCGAGGATACGCCCGTGGAATTCGCGGGCGGCTTTAAGGCCGCGCTTGAACGCTACATCGGGCAGTACGATGAATATGCCGGTTTCGCCTCTCTTGAATGCCGATATTCGGTCGGATCTAAAGAACGCGGCGGCTTCTTCGGCGATTTGTTTGGCGAGCGGCGTGTTGGTATTGGCGAAGCCGTTTTTCGTCCATTCGACGCATAACAACACAATATCCGTCTTTTTTTCATCGGCAACGGTAAGTTCTTTTTGCAGTTTTTGAATAAGGCCGAGATATATCCCCATCGGCTCTTCCGCCGATATTTCCCTCAATTCTTCCACCTCTTCGTCAACAACCGATTTGCGGGATTCTCTCGGCGGCCTTTTCTCTTCATGCTCCGTGTTTTTGGTGAAAATAATAACGTCCAGCATGAGTACCAGAAACGCCGCCATTACCGACAAAAGAACGACGAGCAATGTTTCCCGCAGAATGTCTCCCAGCCGTTCCTTGTCAATATACCCGGTAAGCGCGTTGATTTCCAGCGTTGTCCGGCCCGCCGCCGTTATCTGTGCGGTATAGGGCGGCCTATACCATTTCCACTTTGTGTCGAACGAGTAACCGGTATTGTTGTAATGGGGAACAATAACCCGTTCGCCCGGCTTCTCCACTGCAAAAGCCGCGCCGCCGGACGGGGTAACAATGGCCGCATCAAGCGTAAGCGACCGGAGAACGGACGCGCGTATCTCGTTTTCAATGTCGGCGCCGGTAAAGCCCAGCACATCGGCACCGCGTACCATGTCCTGTAACTTGGCGAATTCCTGTTCAAAGATAATGCGGTGTTCGGCGGCCGCAGATACCATTTTGGACACCGCAAGCACCACCGCAAACACATAAACCACTGTGCAGAGGATCGAAATAGCAGCAGAGATTTTTTTCCACATACTTGCTATACTTATCGGCACGTAAGCCCCGGCACTTAACCACTTGCGGAGCAATCGTGCTGTTTGGTTACGGTGGATTATGATGGATTATGTGCTGTTTAGGAAGCGGCAATCAGCGGGGAGAGCCGCACCGCCCCGGTTTTATCACACGGAACCACGCTTTTGGTAACTTTTTTCCCCGTTTTTTGCGTTTTTTCGCGGGGTGTCCCTTGACAAAGTTTTTCGTGTGTGGAACTTAATACCACTGGGGCGGTTGTGATTCCCGCCGGGGTAACGCTTGTCGTGGCCAATGGGACGACCCTCTCCGTTGAAAGTCCGGCGGCACTCACCGTGGCGGGCACTCTTACGGTGGCGAACGGCGGCGCGATTGAAGTGGCGGGGACGCTTGAGCAGCGGCCCTTCCCTCTTGTTCGGCGAGCCCGGCGCCAAGATTATTCTTGAACAGAGGGCTTACATCATGTTCACAGAAGGTAGCGGCTCCTTTGTCACGACGAACATCAGCAGTAAATCGTGGAACAATTTCTACAGTGATACCTCCAACAAGGAAACGGGTGTCGGTGGCTATTTGTTCAACAAAACCTTCAACTGGGACGCCAACGTTGGCGGCAGTGGCAATGCTGGCTGGGTGAAGGCAGAGTAGTCGCGGCGTGTGATCAGCGCACTTCGTAAGCCGAGGAATGCCTTCACCCTGGATTGCTTCGCTTCGCTCGCAATGACGGGCGGATTAAATCCGTGCAAATCCGCGTAATCTGCGGTTAAGAATCCTTAGAGCCTGTTCAAAAACCCCATGGGACACAACCCTCCGCGGTGATTCGGGGGCGTTGCGGGGGGGGGAAACCCCCGCTGAGGGGGATAGCGGAGGACGGCTCTTACCATCGCGGGGTATATCCCGCGATGGTTTGAGCTGGCCGTAGCGAAGGGGGAGACTTCCCCCTTTTTGCTGAGATTTTGACCACTCCTTACGCTAACGATTTCACACACATTTCACATGCTCTTTATACGTTCTTGACATCGGCTTTTTATACTGGGGCGCAAGGAGAAACACATGCAAACAAGAATGTTTCAAAACACAGTCGGCCGGGTTATCCGGGGAGTCGTTGCCGTGATGGTCTTCATCATGGTGGCGGGGAATGTGAGCGCGGGTGGTCAGAAGAGCAGCGGTTCGCAGGGCGCGAGCGGGAGGCCGATCACGGTGATTTCCCGCGAGGACGGTTCGGGGACGCGGAGCGCGTTTGTCGAGCTTTTCGAAGTGCTGGACGCGAACAAGAAGGACAACACGGTCGCGGGGGCGGAGATCACCAACAACACTGCCGTGATGATGACGTCTGTCGCGGGAGACCGGAACGCGATCGGGTATCTGTCGCTGGGGTCGCTGAACAGCACGGTGAAGGCGCTCAAGATTGACGGGGCGGCGGCAACGGCGGCGGCTATCAAGAACGGGTCGTACAAAATATTCCGGCCCTTCTACATCGCAGTGCGGAACGACGTGAGCGACGCGGCCAAAGACTTTATCGCCTTCATCACGAGCGCGGACGGACAGGCGATCGTCAGTTCGAGCGGCTATCTCCCGCTGGACAACGTCACGGCAACGGCACCGGCGCGGACCGCATCGGGGACGAAGGTCGTCGTGGCCGGGTCTTCGTCGGTAACGCCGCTCATGGAAAAGGTGCGGGAAGCCTACATCAAGAAATATCCCGGCGTTGACATCGAGATCCAGCAGAGCGACTCGTCAACGGGGATGAACTCGACGATAGACGGGATCTGCGACATCGGCATGGCCTCGCGGGAACTCAAGCAGAGCGAGTTGGACAAAGGCATCACGGGTATCGTGATCGCCACCGACGGTATCGCGGTCATCGTCAACAAAGAGAACCCGCTTGACGGGCTCACGAAAGCACAGGTCAAGGCCATCTACTCAGGCGGCGTGACCGATTGGAGCACCCTCTAATGAAAACACGGAATACTGTCGGCTCGGAGAAGGCCGCGATAAACAAAACAAAAGCGCACGGCGGGTTGAAAAAACCGTTAATGGAACCGTTCATGAGGACGGTGTTCCTCGCGGCGGCCTCGCTCTCGATCCTCTGCGTCGCGCTGATATGCGGCTTCCTCTTTGCCAACGGTATTCCGGCAATCGGGCAAATCGGCCCGCTAAAGTTTTTCGCGGGCACCGCGTGGCGGCCGGGGAACGGGCTTTACGGTATCGCCCCGATGATCCTCGGCAGTCTCTACGTAACCGCCGGGGCAATCGTCGCGGGGGTGCCGTTAGGGCTCCTCTGCGCCGTGTTCATGGCCCGCTTCTGCCCGGCCCGCCTCCATGCGGTGATGAGCCCCGCCGTCACGCTGCTGGCGGGGATCCCCTCGGTGGTCTACGGCTTCTTTGGGCTCGTAGTGCTGGTTCCGGCACTGCGCTCTCTCGGCGCGGGCAACGGGAAAAGCATCCTCACCGCGTCACTCCTTCTGGGCATGATGATCCTCCCCACGATTATCAGCGTGTCCGAGGCGGCCCTTCGCGCCGTGCCGGAATCGTACTATGAGGGTGCCCTCGCACTGGGCGCGTCCCACGAGGAAGCCGTCTTCTTTGTGCTCACCCCCGCTGCCGGGTCAGGTCTCATGGCGGCGGTGATACTCGGCGTCGGGCGGTCCATCGGCGAAACGATGGCCGTAATCATGGTAGCGGGAAACCAAGCCATCATCCCCCAAAGCCTCTTCCGGGGCGCGCGTACTCTCACCGCCAACATCGTGCTGGAGATGGGTTACGCCGCCGACCTCCACCGCGAGGCCCTCATCGCCACAGCCGCCACCCTCTTCGTCTTCATCCTGATCATCAACCTCCTCTTCACCCTCGCCAAAGGAAGGATGCCCCGCTGAGACCAAACGGCTCTGTTTAAGCAAAAACGGGCCGCCCCCTTTCATTAAAGGGGGGAAAGCCTTCCCCCTCGCTCCAGCCGCTTCGCGTCTTACGCTACCCCCTTCAGCGGGGGAGTTCCCCCGCAACGCCCCCCAACCCGCCCGCAGGGGCTTTCCGTGGGCGTATCGTGAGGGGAACGCCCCGCCTAGGAACCGATAGGTTCCTCGCTTGGGCGGTTGTCATTGCGAGCGGAGCGAAGCAATCCAGTGGAGATATATCTCCGTCTGGATTGCTTCGTCGCTTTGTTCCTCGCAATGACGGGGCCGCCTCGCTTAGGAACCGATAGGTTCCAGTTCTGTATTGGGGCTGTTTCAAAACCTCGCGTTTTGGAACAGGCGCTATTGACAGGATCGGATTTTGCGGTAAAATGGGGGTATGGGGGCTATTGTATGAGATGGAACAATTTTGACGGGCTGGCGGTCTACGCGAAGTTAGCGCGGGAGGCAGGGCGGCTTAAGGGTTTCGATTACCGGGCGGTGTTGGACGAGGCGCGGGTGCGCTTGTACGAGACACCGATTGCGGCGGGGCTTACGTTTAACTATGCGGCGAAGGTCGTGGATGAAGGGTTGCTCGCGGTGTTGCGGGAGGCGGCGGCTGAGGCGGAACTTGCTGCCAAATACCGGGCGTTGCTGAATGGGGAGGTCGTCAACACCGGTGAAAAGCGGCGGGTTCTGCACCATTTGTTGCGCGGTCAACAGGGCAAGGCCGTCTTCGAGAATGGTAAGGACATCGGGGCGTTCTATGCGGGGCAACTTGCGCGGTTCACGGCGTTTGCGGACGATGTTCACGCGGGGAAGATCAAGGGTTCCACGGGGAAAAACTTCACTCAGGCGGTGCAGATCGGTATCGGCGGCTCGGACTTGGGGCCCCGCGCGCTCTATCTCGCGCTGGAAAACGGCGCGGCGGCGGCGGGAACGCAAAAACTTGCCGCGAAATTCATCTCCAACGTGGATCCCGACGATGCGGCGGCGGTGGTCGCGTCCGTTCCGCTTGAAACGACGCTCTTCGTGCTGGTTTCCAAGAGCGGCACGACGCAAGAAACGCTGGCGAACGAACTTTTTGTGAAGGCAAAACTTGCAAAGGCGGGGCTTGACTCCGCGAAGCACCTCGTCGCCGTAACGAGCGAGACGAGCCCGCTTGCCAACAATCCCGCCTACCTCGACTCGTTCTATATCGACGATTCCATCGGCGGGCGTTACTCTTCTTCCTCGGCAGTGGGCGGCGTAATTCTGTCGCTGGCGTTCGGTGGGGACGTGTTCAAGGCGTTTCTCCGGGGCGCGGCGGAAGCGGACAAGGCGGCATTAGAACCGGACGTCGGGAAAAACGCGGCGTTGCTGGATGCGCTGCTCGGCGTGTTCGAGCGGAACTTCCTGCACATTCCCTATACCGCCGTCCTGCCCTACAGTCAGGCCCTGAGCCGTTTTCCCGCCCACCTGCAACAACTCGACATGGAGAGTAACGGCAAGCGCGTGAATCGGGACGGCAAGCCCATTGCCTACCAGACGGGCCCGGTTGTGTTTGGCGAGCCGGGAACCAACGGCCAGCACTCGTTCTACCAGTTGCTTCATCAGGGGACGGACGTTGTGCCGCTTCAGTTCATCGGGTTTGCCGAGTCTCAGCGCGGTGACGATGTGGAGGTTGACGGCTCGGACAGCCAGACTAAGCTCAAGGCGAACCTCGCGGCGCAGATCGTCGCCTTTGCCAAGGGCCAGTCCAACGCGGAAAACCCGAACAAGGATTTCCCCGGCGGCAAGCCCTCGTCGCTTATATATGGAAGAAAGTTGACGCCTGAATCTCTGGGCGCGCTCCTCGCCCACTTTGAAAACAAGGTGATGTTTCAGGGCTTTGTGTGGAACATCAACAGTTTCGACCAGGAAGGCGTGCAACTCGGCAAGATACTCACGAAGAAAGTCCTCTCCGGTCATTCAGGCGATGGCGCGTTGGACGCCTACAGCGCGTTACTGGGCGGCTCATAAGGGGTTGTTCAAAATCTCAGCAAAAGGGGGAATCGGCAATTTGCATTGGCAAGTTGCCTCGCCTTCCCCCTCGCTATGGCCCGCTCAAACCATTGCGGGGTCCGCAATGGTTTGAGCCGCTTGCTTTGCAAGCGCGTCTTCCGCTATCCCCTTCAACGGGGACAAAACCATGTGTGGTTTTGTGGGCGCGTCCCAAGCGTCCACGGGCACCATAAGAGGCACGTCCGCGAAGCGGCGGCAATGCCGCCTACAGGCGGTGTGCTACCGACTGAGGCTGACCGTACCGAATAGCACGCCTTTGGGCGGGGGCTGTTGAGCGAGCGGCAGTCGGCGGGGAGAGCAATACCAACGCGGGGCCGCTCAGAAAAAAAGCCTCCCGCCAAACGGGGTCCCGTTCGGCGGAGGGCTTCCTCGGCTAAGGCAAACTTGTTTGCCCGTGCGCCGGGGACACGTTAGGGCTACTGTTGCTTCACCCAGCCGGATTCGTTTTGGCCGTCTCCGAGGTTGGTTGCCCAGACATAGGTTTCGACGCCGTCCCACAACCCGGCAGTTATTTTGGTGGTGGGGTCGCTGTAGAAATTGTTCCACGATTCGTTGCCGACGAAAGTGGAGAGGGTCCCCGCTTCCTCCTCCTTGAAGTACAATTGACCCCTCGCCTCAAGAACAATACTGGCTCCAGCCGCGCCTAATATGCGGGGAGTACTATTGGCGTCAACCACGTGGCTTCTCATCACCGTGTATCCGTTGTTTGATCTGTCGGGGAGAGTAAGCGTGCTGTTTTCTCCAATCGTCAGCGTCTGCGGTTCCTTAACCACCTCACGGCTGTCGTTCCCGTCCGGCGTACCCTTGACCTTCGCGACGCCATTGAGCACATACCCCGCGTTGTTGAAGGTGAACGTACCGCTAATAAGCGCGTACCCCGTAGTGGCCTCCTCAGGGCCAACTTGATAAGTCGTCCCCCCGTCAAAGCTCGCCTTGCCGCCCACATGCACGACGTTGGACCCGTCTCCCGTAAGGTTGGTTGCGGCGTCCGCATGGGACGTGCCCCTGATGTTGATCGTGCCCGTGTTCGTGCCGGTTGCGCCTGAGTAGGTCTGGGTACCGCCCACTTCCACAGTGATCGTGCCCGAGTTGTTAAGCACACCCGCTACCGTGAAGGCGCCTTCCACTTCAATCTCGCCGCCGACCGCCACCGTAAGAGTGCCCGTCACGGTGAGTGCCGCCGTACTTTCAACGGAGAGGGTAATCGTAGCGGGCACGGCAAGCGTTACCCCGGCGGGAATCTCAAACGGCCCAGCATCTTCAAGGTCCACGCTTGCCGTCAGCGTAACCGTTGTCCCGTCAACCGTTGCGTCGACCAGAGCGTCCTTGAGCGCTTGCGCGGCCTTCTCCGCCGGGCTTAGCTCGCCGTCATCGCTGTCCGTCGGGCAGCCCGTCAAGAATAATGACACGCCCGCAAGGACGGTCAAACCGATAATAAAGAACTTTTTATTCATAAAAGTTCCTCCTAAAAATAAAATAAGCCCTCCCCTACGGGGACAGCCCGGAAGCCACGGCCCGTTAAGAGCCCGGCCCCCGTTTATAAAAAGAGGGCCAAACACGAAGGAAGCGGCATGCTTCTTTCGCGTTTAGCGCGGCCCCGGTCACGGCACTGTTTTCCAAGCAGTCATACCGTTTTCGGGGCGCCTCTTCATACTCAGACAAAAATCACGAACCGCGCGAACATTCGCCGCCGGGGCGTTGGGCACCGCATGGCCCGCTTCCGCAATTTTCTCTTTTCAACTATTCCTTCGCGCGCGGTTAAGCGAACAAGACCAAAAGAAGGGGGCGCGGGCCGGAAACAGCGCTCAAGAAAGGCGGGACCGGCCCCCGAGAATGAGACCGGGGCGAAAGAAAAATGTACGCCGTCCACGGGCCGCCCCTCTTTTACGGTTTTGAGGAGGAGGGCGGCCGTGTTTATGAGCGCTGATTCCGGCGCGCGCGACGCCCTGCTGGGGCGA
>JAISZQ010000321.1 GCA_031269165.1 Spirochaetaceae bacterium | reverse complement strand
GCACGAAAATACGAGTTTTAACCCAATCAAAATACTAACAACAGCTTATTTATCGTGATTATTGCACTATTTTTTACGAAAAAAAGTGTGAAAATTTTCTAAGTCCCACAGGCTCCTAGTAGCAGGGATAACACCACCGCAGAGCACGCCTCCTTTGGGCGGGTACTGTTTAGCGGGCGGCAATCGGCGGGGAGAGCGACACCGCAGAGTACGCCTCTGGGCGGGGACTGTTGAGCAAGTAGCAACCAACGGGGAGCGCAACACTGCCCACCACGACAGAGCACTACCCCGCATTCACGGGAAGAAGAAGGTCTCGGCGGCGCGGATTATTTCGGTGGATGGGGCGAAGCAGGTCTTGGTTTCCGGGAGGGACTGGAGAAACAGGCTGCCGTAGTATTTGCGAACGAGGCGGCCGTCCAGCACCGCGACAACGCCCCGGTCGCGCGCCCCCCGGATGAGGCGGCCAAAGCCCTGACGGAACTTCATCACCGCTTCGGGGATCGACAGTTGCATGAAGGCGTTGCCGCCGTTTTGTTCTATCGCCTCGCACCGCGCCTCGAAGACCGGGTCGCCGGGCATCCTGAACGGCAGGCGGGCGATCACGAGGAGACTCAGCGTCTCGCCCGGCGCGTCGATGCCCTCCCAGAACGAATCGGTCGCGAACAGCACGCTGGTCTTTTCCTTTTTGAACGTTTCAAGAAGCCGCGCCCGGTCGTCGTCCCCCTGCTTGTAACAGGTGATGTCTAAGTCGTCGAGCAACGGATCCGCATAGGCGTAGGCGCTGTTCATGCTTTCGTAGGAGGTGAAGAGGATGAGCGCGCGGCCCCCCGACACCTCGCAGAGTTTCTCGACCGTCTCGTCGACAAAGGCGCGGTAATCGTCCTCGTTGGGCAGGGGCGCGTCGTTGGGGACGGCGAGGAGCGTCGTCTGTTTGTAGGGAAAAGGGGAGGGGAACGAGCCGGAAAGGACGGCCCTCCCGGTGCAGAGGTCAAGCCCGCTCTGCCTGAAGAAGTATTGAAAGGTGTCCGCCACGGTGAGCGTCGCCGAAACGAGGACTGCCGTCTCCGCCTTGTCCCAGAGCGCGTCCTTGAGGCGGCTTGCGATCTCGAGCGGTGTTATGTTAAACGCCGTCCAGCGGTCAAGCGCGGTGCGCGAGGCCCGCTTTTCGACCCAGAGCACGGACTCGTCCTGCACTTGCCACGTGATATATCTCGTGCAGATGTCCCCAACCTCGTCGACGCGCCTGAGTTGGGAGGCGATTTCCCACGAGAGAGCCACGAGTTCACTGACCGGGCCGTCGGCCTCGTCCTCCGTTTCCTCTTTTTTAACGAGCGCCCCAAGCTGTGTGGCAACCTCGGCGGTCATCTTGGCAAAGTCACCCAGCGCGTTCTTCAGTATCACGAAAAGCGGCACGAGCCGGGCGTCCACGACGAGGCCCTTCTCGGCGGTTATCCTGAATGCGGATTCGCCGCCGCACAGTTCCAACGCCGCGCCTGAAACCTCTTCCGCCGCCTCCCGCACCCTTGTTGCCGCCGTGTCGAAACGCACCGTATCGATGATGTTCAGCACCGAGGCGGCGCGAACGAGAAGCCCGCGCTCAACGTTCAGCCGTTTTCGGTACAACTGCCCGATGGTACGCAGGAGCCCCGGCGGGGAAAACTGCTCGCTAAAAAACGAAGTCGCCGCGCTTTCGATGTTGTGCGCCTCATCGATAATCACCCGGCTGTAGGGCGGCAGCACGAAATTCCCCTGATTCAAATCGCCGTCCGCCCGCGCCGCAAGATCCGCGAAGAGGAGATGGTGATTTACCACGAGCACATCCGCTGCCGCCGCCTCGCGCCGCAACATCTGCACGAAACACCGCATCCGCTCAGGACACTTCTTCCCCATGCAGGAATCCGTCTCGGAACACACCCGCGGCCACACCGTCCAGAGCCCGGAAAACGGCAACTCCGTCTTCGAGCCGGTCTTCGTCTTCCCCGCCCACTCCGCAATATGCTGCAAGACCCCGCGCTCATGCTCCTCAAACAACGCCGCCTGTACCGACTCGGCCTCGCGGAGCGCGTCATGCAAACGGCGCAGACACAGGTAATTCCCCCGCCCTTTCACCAGCACCGCCTTCAACGTTTCCCCCGTTTCCCCCAACGCGGAAAGCACGAACGGAATGTCCTTGTCAAACAACTGCTGTTGAAGATTGATGGTCGCCGTGGAGATGACCACCCGCTCGCGCACATCGCGCCGCTTCTCGGCCAGCACAAAATGGACGGCGGGCAAGAGATAGGCAAACGATTTCCCGACCCCCGTCCCCGCCTCGGCAACGACCACGGCCCCCTCGTTAAACCCCTTGATAATGAGCGAAAGAAGCGCAAGCTGAGAAGCCCGCTCCTCGTAAGACCCCAGTTTTTTCGCGACCCGTCCGCCTTCGAGCAGGTCGTCAAGTATCGCTTGTTCGTCCACGGTCCCTCTACTTTAAAGGTAAACGGGAAAAGATAAAAGATAAGTGAGGCTGTTCCAACACCCAGCAAAGGGGGGAATCGGCAAGTTGCCGCGCCTTCCCCCTCGCTCCAGCCGCTTCGCGTCTTACGCTACCCCCTTCAGCGGGGGCTCCGCCCCCGCAACGCCCCCGCCACCTGCCGTGGAGGCCCTTGGGCGTGTCGTGTTGGGGAGGGGCATCGGCCCCCCTTCGGGGGGAGAGCGCCCTTCGACTGGATTGCTTCACCCTGCGGGTTCGCAATGACGATGCCCCGTCACTGCGCCCGACACCCCCCGTCATTGCGAGCGAAGCGCGGCAATCCAGGGTGACGGCCTCCTCCGTCTGGATTGCTTCACCCTTCGGGTTCGCAATGACGGGCCCGCCCCACTTAGTTATCGATACATAACAACCCTTAGGTACGGATGCGTACCGGCCTTAGGTACGCATACGCGCCAGGCTTAGGCGCGTATGCGTACCAGGCTTAGGTACGTATACGTACCAGCCTTAGGAGCCGGTGGGGCTTCGCTGGGGCGGACGTCATTGCGAGCGAAGCGCGGCAATTCAGGGTGAGGGCCCCTCTGCCCCCATTCTGGGGGAGCACGCCCCTCGACTAGATTGCTTCGTCGCTTCGCTCCTCGCAATGACGGTGGTTCCCGTCATTGCGCCCGTCACCCCTCGTCATTGCGAGCGAAGCGAAGCAATCCAGTGAGAGACATTCTCCCCCCGTAGGGGGGTCGAGGGGCTTTCATGCCACAACCCGCCCAAGGGCCTCCACGGCAGGTGGCCGCCTGTCATTGCGAGCGAAGCGCGGCAATCCAGCGTGACGGCCTTCTCCGTCTGGATTGCCACGTCGCTTCGCTCCTCGCAATGACGCGGCCCCCCCCGCCCCCCGCACTGACATCCCCTCATCCCTAAAAGAAAGGGGCCATCCCCGCAACCGCAAGGACAGCCCCCTCTTAAACCTGTTGCCCAATCCCTAATCCGCGGGTCCCCGTCTTTCTTGACCGTTGAAACGATGAGCGAGATTGACAAGCTGGAGGCGGCGTGCTACCTTCGGCAGCCACTGCGGAGACGTGTGTCCCGTGGGGTTTTGGAACAGGCTCGTACGATATTGCAATATAACGGCTTAAACCATTTGATGAGGCAATGCGGCCGCTTGACATATACAGGCACGATTTGGTAGTATCTCTTAGTTAGCAAAAACTAACTAATACGCTATGGAAGGAGTTTTGTATGAGAAGAATGCGCGTTATTGTCCTGGCGGCTTGTGTTGCCGGGGCGGCTCTGCTGTTGCTGACCGGGGCCGGAAGCAGTGAGAAGGCGGCGGGAACGCCGAGTGCGGAACAGCCGAGCGCGGCGCAGACGGCGAAGACGATAAAGATCGTCATGCCGGATGGGGCGCCGCTTTTGTCGCTTGCCAAGATGAGGGCGGAAAATTTTGTGATTGAGAACGGGTATGCGGTTTCTTACGAGACCTTGCCCACGGCGGACTTGCTGACGGCGGCGCTTATGAACGGGGAGGCGGACTTCGCGGTTGCGCCGATCAATGTTTGTTCGGTCATGTACAACGGCGGGAAGGGCTACCGGCTGGCGGGGGTTTCGATTTGGGGGATTATGCACATCGTGTCGAATCAGGCCGGGACGCTGACGCCGGACAGTCTCAAGGGGCAGACGGTGCTGGCGTTTACCAAGGGCGGCACGCCGGGCATCACGCTGCGGAGCATATTGACGCAAAACGGGATTGACTATGTGGAACAAGACATTGCCACGCCGGTTCCGTCCAACGCGGTGAACATCGTCTACCTTAACGCCGCCGACGAGGTGAAGAACGCGCTGGTGGCGGGCAAACTGAACGAGGTTGAGATAAAGTACGCGCTGTTGCCCGAACCGGTTGCGACGGCGATAGCGGGGGCGACCTCCAACAAGTATTCGGCGAAAATCAACGTTCAAACAGAATGGGAAAAGGCCAACGGTGGGGCGCGGTATCCGCAGGCCGGTTTGATTTTCCACGAAAGGCTGCTGGAAAACGACGCGGCGTTTGTCGATAAATGCATCGCGCTCGCCGAGATGTCAACGGGCTGGGCCTTTGACAACCCCTTGCGCGCGGGGACTCTGGCGAAAGACGTGTTGAAATCAAACGGCATCCCCGGCGGCGCGCCGGTCCAGGCGGCGGTACGGGCGGGCCGGCTGCCGCTTCAATTCGTGTATGCGGACGAGGCAAAGGACGCGGTCTCCGCCTATCTTGAGATCATCAGGAAAGAAAACCCCACGTTAATCGGCGGGAAACTGCCCGACGAGGCTTTCTATTACCGCTCACGCTAACCGTCTTGTGCGTCGCCTTTCGCGCCCCCTTTTTTCGGCAATCGGCATCGCGCTGATTGCCGGAATCTGGGGGTTGCTATCCTTAAAGTATTCCGGCCTCGGTATCGTGCCCTCGCCACGGGACACCTTCGCGTATATCGGGGCCGAAGCGCAAACGGCCGCCTTTTGGGAGACGGTCGCGGCGACCCTGCGGCATGGCTTTGTCAGCTTTTTCATTTCCTTTGCCGCAGCCTCGGCGCTCGCGGCCCTATCGCATCTGCGGGGCGGCATCAAGCGGGTGCTGGGCCCGCTGATTGTCGTGTGCCGCGCCATCCCGACCGCCGCCGTCATATTGATATTGCTGCTCTGCGTGAACAGCCGGTATATCCCGGTCGCGGTGGCCTTTCTGGTCGTGTTTCCGCTCTGTTACGAGCACCTGTTCCACGCGCTGGAGGCCGTGGACAAACAACTTTTGGAGATGGCCGTGGTGTTTAAGATTCCGCTCTCAAAACGGCTGCTCGGCATCTATCTGCCGGGCATTACTCCTGCGGCATTCTCTTCGATACGCGCCGGATTCGGGCTCAACATCAAGGTGGTGATCGCCGCCGAGATCCTCGGCCTCCCGTCCGTCTCAATCGGCTATGCGATACTCTCCGCGAAACAGGGCTTTGCGTTTGCCGCCGCCTTCGCGTGGCTCGTGGTTGCCGTCCTCTTGTGCTTTGTCTGCGAACTGGCGATTTCCGCCGTGGAACGCCTCTGCATCCCCTACCGGTACGGCGCCCGCCGCACCCTTGCGCGTTTGCTCAAAAGGTTGACAGGGATGCAATCGATGAAATCTTGGAAGGAAGCCCGGTGATTCGCTTTGACCACGTTGCCTTTGCTTTTGGCGACACCCTGGTGATGAAGGATTTTTGCGCGGACTTTGAACCACACGCGGTCAACTGTGTGCTGGGGCCGTCGGGCTGCGGGAAGACGACGCTGTTAAACATGGCCGCCGGCCTCCTTGCGCCGACAGCGGGCGCCATTGCCGCGCCCCAAACGGTTTCCTATGTGTTTCAGGAACACCGCCTGATTCCGCAAAAAACGCTCCAGGCGAACCTCGACTTTGTCCTTCGCGTCCCCTATCCCGGCAAAGCGCAACGCCGCGCGGTTATCGACACCTATCTGGCACTCGCGCATCTTGACGCGGCGCGGGACCGGTATCCGCACGAGTTAAGCGGCGGCATGAAGCGGCGGGCGGCACTGATACGGGCCTTCGCGTATCCGGCGGCGGCGCTTTTCATGGACGAGCCCTTCAAGGGCCTTGACATCCAGCTCCACGCCGAACTGATGGAGGTCTTTAGCCGCCTGCACGAGCAAGACGCGCGCACCGTCCTCTTTGTGACGCACAACATCGAGGAGGCCGTGTTTTCCGCCGACCTCGTGCATATCCTGGGGCACAAACCGCTTGCCGCGGCGCGGGTCATCGACGCCCGGACGGAACGGGCCCAGAACGGCGCGGACGGGCTGCGCGCGCTTATATATGAAGAAACCCGGAAGTGGAACAAAGATTCGGGGACAAAGGGGGAAGTCTCCGCGCGGTACGCGAATGGATAATGGAGAATTGAAAATGGATAATGTCGGGGTTTGGACGTTCTGCCCAGATGGGAATGTCCCATCCGGCCGCCCCAGGGTGCTTGGGGCGGCCACATCAGGGTGTCTGATCCGGCCAGATCGGGGTGTCTGATGCGGCCACATCAGGGTGCTTGATCCGGCCAGATCGGGGTGCCTGATCCGGACAGCAGACGTGCATCTGTCGGCTAGCAGAAGTTGCCCTAAACCATAAAAAATATATCAAAAACCGCTAAAAAACGGTGTTTTGAACGTTTTTAAGCCCCACGGCTCTAGCCGTGAACTTGCGGGCTCTAGGAGTCTGTGGGACTTAGCCCGGCTGGTACCGCGACAAGCCCGACAAGTGATATACTGGGAATATGAGTGTGCGATTTTTTCACGTTGACCGGGACATTCCAATGCTGTTCCCGCCTGACCTGCGGGACTGGCTTCCTGCGGATCACCTGGCCTATTTTATTGTCGATATAGTGGAAAAGCTTAACCTGACCAGCTTCAAGGTCAACGACCGGGGGACGGGTAGCGAGCAGTACCCGCCTGAAATGATGCTGGCGCTGCTGATATACTGCTACGCGACGGGGACGTTCGGCTCGCGGCGGATAGAGCAGGCGACGTACACGGATGTGGCGGCGCGGTATATATGCGGAGGGGTGGCGCATCCCGATTACAGCGTTATCTGCGCGTTCCGGCGAGAGAACGGGGAAGCGTTTAAAGAGGCGTTTGTGAAGGTGCTTGGGGCGGCGCAGGCGGCGGGGCATCTGAAAAAGGTGGGGAACGTCTGCGTGGACGGGACGAAGATAAAAGCGAATGCGAGCAAGCACAAAGCGGTGAGCTATGAGCGGGCGAAGGCGATGATAGAGAAGTTAGAGGGGGAAGTGAAAGAGCTGATGGCGAAGGCGGAGGATGCGGACAGCCGCCCATTGGAGGCTGGCCTGACAGTGCCTGAGGAGATAGGGCTGAGAGAAGAGCGGAAAGAGAAATTAGAGGCGGCGGTGAAAGAGATAGAAGCGAGGTATGACGAGGTAAAGAAGGGAGAGCAGGAAGAATACGAGGAGAAGATGAGGCACTGTCAACAACTTAAGAATTTTGTCCGCG
>JAISZQ010000318.1 GCA_031269165.1 Spirochaetaceae bacterium | reverse complement strand
GCATTAGAGACCTTGATACAAGACACGCTCTCGAACTCCGAGGCGCAAATGAAACTATGGGAAGACTTACAGCAGAACTTGACCGAGAGCGGCGCATTACTCAGGACCTACGAGAGCATAATTCAAGAGCGGGAGAACTTGTTGAAGGACTTGCAGACACGGCTGTCCGAAATGTCCGCAATTTACAAGACGCAATCGGACTTATCGGCGAAATACGAAAAACGCTCAAAGTTCTGGCGGACGTTTACACTGATAGCGGTTCCCTCGGCGGCACTCCTTAGCGGCGGCCTCGTGTGGGCCGTAACGCGGTAGCCGTCATTGCGAACGGGCGGCAGTTTGCCGACGACGAAGCAATCCGGTGCGGGATGCCTCCCCTGGATTGCTTCGCCAACGGCAACTATGTTGCCGCCGTCTCGCAATGACAACTCTCCTCGTCATTGCGAGCGAGCCGCGTCATTGCGAGCGCAGCGAAGCAATCCATATTCCAGTATAGCGTGTTTTGCTGCCTCTGTCGGCTTAAGTTGTTGACAGGGGGAGACGCGGCAACCTGTTGCCGTTCCCCCTTTTTGCTGAGATTTTGAACAGGCTCTAAGGATTCTTAACCGCAGATTGTGCCAAATGGCGGTCCAGAGGACGCAGATTTGATTGGGCCATTCGGAATTGCCGGCGTCACGAACACCCTGCTTGACAAAACGGCGGGCTTGTGGCAAATTTTGAGATGGTGTATACTACTCTCTATCTGGGGCGGAGGTTTCAGAGTGTTATTTAAAAACGCGGGGCTCACGGTTGTGCGGGGGCGGTCGCAGGGCGGGTTCGTTCAACGGGGTTGGCGCGGGCTCATTAACTTAAAAAAAGGAGGACGGTAATGCAAGTTACTGACATCAGGGTTCGAAAGGTATCCGGCGAAGGTAAGCTCAAGGCCTACATCACGGTGACGTTCGATGATTGTTTTGTGGTTCATAACGTTAAAATTATCGAGGGTAACAACGGTATTTTCATCGCTATGCCGAGCCGCAAGACAAAGACCGGTGAATATAAGGATGTCGCTCACCCGATACATCCTGACTTTCGGAACGAACTTCAAGAGAAGATTCTTGAGAAGTACGAATCCGGCGAAGATGATCAAACGTTGGACGTGTAAGGGTCGTGCAACGAATGTCGTGGTATTTCCGCGCGGGATCCGAGGGATAATATCCCTCTGCTTTCTATTCCCTGAGCCTGTTCCAAAACACGAGCGAGTTTTGACAGTCTGCGCTAAAGCGGGGCAGTTTCTGGGGCTTAAGGTTCAAAATTTGAGCCGTTCTTCGCTAAAGCGGGGTTTTAGCTTTGCAAAACTGCGGTTGGTTGCTGGGCAAACAGTGCCTTCCTTGTCAAAATGTGGGGTTTTGAAACAGCCTCCCTGAGGGGAATAGTTGTTGTTTAACGTTGTGCCAGGAGCCGAGTAAACGTGCAGGGTTTGTATCAAACCCGGTTCGCACGGCTTTTGTTGCAGGTGGTTTTCTTTTTTTGGGCCGTAGGCAAGTGGTAAGCCACCGGGTTTTGGCTCCGGCATGCACAGGTTCGAATCCTGTCGGCCCAATGGCGCGCGTTGTGCGAATGGATAATGGTTGAGCCTGTTCCAAAACTCGGTTAGTTTTGACAGGCTCATGTAGTTTCTCAGGCTAAAGCCTCGTTAAAGCATGGCTTTAGCCTTGCGAAACTACGTTTTTAAAGGTTGTTGTTCCAAAACTTGAGGTTTTGGAACAGCCTCGGTTAATTGAAAATGGATAATGATTGGGCGTGCTTTGGGTACTGCCCGCGTCATTCCCGTCATTTTCCATTGGTAACTATTCAGTTGCCTTTGCTACCGGGAACCTAAGTCGCCGCCGTGATCGGGGGGCGTTGCGGGGGGCGGAGCCACCCGCAGAGGGGGTAGCGGAAGACGGATCAAAACCGCCTAAGCACAAAGTGCGGCGCGGTTTTGATCTGGCTGGAGCGAGGGGGAGACTTCCCCCTCCTTCATAAAGCGTATCGAAAAACGACCGCATTGTGCGAAGGGGAGCGTTTTGTGCCCAAGATTGAAGTGAACGAAGAGCATTTTTTTTCTCTTGCCGGGCGGCGTTGGGAGAGTCGGGAGGCTTTTGAGGAGGCGCTCACCTGCGCGAAGGCCGAGCTTGACGAGGATGCCGACCGGGGGGTGCCTCCCGCCGAGCGGGTGCTCAAGATTGAGTTGAACGACACGAATCGGCCCGATCTCTGGGCGACGGCGGGGTGCGCGCGGGCGTTGCGGGTGCATGAGACGGGTGTTATTCCGCATTATGACTTTTTTTCAAGCGGGGCGGCGAAGCAGAAGGTGGATCGCGCGGTCATCGTGGAGGGTTCGGTCAAAGGGGTACGGCCGTTTCTCGCGGGGTTTGTCGCGAAGGGGAAGGCTATCACGGACGCGGCGTTGCGCGATATGATCCAGAGTCAGGAAAAGTTGGCGTGGAACTTTGGGCGGAAGCGTCGGGCCGTCTCGATGGGCATCTACCGCACGGCGATGATCGCGTGGCCTATCATCTACAAGGGTGTCGATCCCGACTCGGTGTCGTTTGTGCCGCTCCAGTTTACCGAGCCGCTCACGTTGCGGCAGATTCTCAAGGAACATCCCAAGGGCAAGGAATACGGCTGGATTCAGGAGCATGAAAAGGTGCACCCGCTTTTGGTCGACGCGAAGGGCGGGATTCTTTCCTATCCGCCCATCATCAACTCGGCGGACATCGGCGCGGTACAGGTGGGGGATAGCGAGGTGTTTGTCGAGCTTACCGGCACCGACATTGAAGCGGTGACGCTTTCCGCGTCGATTATGGCCTGTGATCTTGCCGATCAGGGGTTTGTCATCGAGCCTGTGGAAGTCCGCTATGACTACGAGACGGCTTTTGGCGCGACGGTCGTTACGCCGTACTACTTTCAGCAGAGTGTTTTTTGTTCGTTGGCCCGCGTGGAGAAGTTTTTGGGGCTTCCGCTCAGCGCGGCCGAATGTTGCGCCGCCCTGCAAAAGACGGGGTGCCGGGGCGAGGCGGCCCAAGACGTGGAACGGGGTGCGGACACGCGGGAAGCGGTGCCGGGAATCCGGCTCTTTCCTCCCGCATACCGCAACGATTTTCTCCATGCCGCCGATGTGATCGAGGAAGTCGTCATCGGGCGCGGGCTTTCGTCGTTTGAACCGGCGCGGCCCACGGAGGCGACGATTGGCCGCCTCTTGCCGATCACCCTTTTCAGCCGGAAGATCAAGGAAATCTGGACGGGGCTTGGTTACCAGGAGATGATCTACAACTATCTGGGGTCGCGCAAAGACCTCGTTGAACGGATGCGCGGTGACGGCGGAAAGATTGTCCAGATTGCCAACCCGATGACGGAAAACTACGAGTTTGTCCGCGATTCGGTACTTGCCTCCCTCTTGGCAAGCGAGGCGGCATCGGCCCACGCCGTTTATCCCCACAAATTGTTTGAAATCGGGAAAATCGTCTCCAAAAACGAGGCGGAAAATTCAGGCGTTTCCACCCGGCAATACCTCGGAACCCTGCACGCGGCTCCGGGGGCGAATTTCAACACGATTTCCGCCGAATTGCAAACGTTCTTCTATTATATCAACCGCGAATACACGCTTGCCGAGTCCGCCGACCCCCGGTTCATCGAGGGCCGTGCCACCGAGATCTTTTATCAGGGCGAGCGCGCCGGCGTCTTCGGGGAAATTCATCCCGCCGTGCTGGAAAACTGGGACATCACCACCCCCTGCGCCGCCGCCGAGATCGACGCGGAATTGTTGCTGGGGAGCCTTTAGCACGAGGGCCTTTATCTCGGGTCACCACGGATGGCACAGATGAAGAGGCCTGCGGATTTTCACGGATGAAAGACAATAAATTTGTCCACAGATTGCGTGGATTTTTAGTTTTTTTGTCCGCGAATGTACGCGAATGTATGCGAATAC
>JAISZQ010000317.1 GCA_031269165.1 Spirochaetaceae bacterium | reverse complement strand
GTATTCGCATACATTCGCGTACATTCGCGGACAAAAAAACTAAAAATCTGTGTGATCCGTTGACCACTCTTATATTCCATTGGCTTAAGTTGTTGACAGTGGGAAGTCTCCCCCTTCGCCCCGGACACGCGCTCCGGTCGTCCGCACGTTCAGTGCGTCCACCCTCCGCTATTCCCCTCAAGCGGGCGGCCCGCCCCCCGCCTCAACTTTCAGCCGCGGGCAACGCCCGCGACCGTTTAATCTGGTAATCAGTCAACCCCTATTCAAACGAATAGATAAATTCGTTCTCTTTCGCGTCGATGATCGCCGTCTTAAAACTCTTTCCTTCCATGGTGTTCCGCAAGAATTCCGCGCTGATTTCAGGCAACAGCGTGTTGTTGATCACCGCGTCAATCAGACGCGCCCCCGATGCGGCATTGTCGCAACGGCGGATGATCTCTTCTTTTACCGCGTCGGTAACGGTGAGCGCCGCCTTGTAATTCTCTGCCACCCGTTTCTGGACCTTGCCCAGTTTCGCCTCGATGATGCCGAAGAGCGCTTTCTTGCCCAACGGATAGTAGGGCACAATCTGGATGCGTCCCAAGAGCGCCGCCGGGAACACGCGCATCATGTCCCCCCGGATCGCCGCTTCCACCACTTCTGGTTGAGGCAGGTTTTCCTCGTCGGCGCACATCTCGGCGATGGTGCCATCCCCCACGTTGGTCGTAAGAAGGATCAGCGTATTGCGGAAATTGACGAGACGGCCCGCGCCGTCTTCCATCTGTCCCTTGTCAAAGACTTGGAAAAAAATCTCGTGCACGTCCGGGTGGGCCTTCTCAACTTCGTCCAAGAGGATCACGCTGTAGGGCTTCCGCCGCACCGCCTCGGTCAGAACGCCGCCTTCGCCATAACCCACATAGCCGGGGGGCGCTCCTTTGAGCGTGGAAACCGTGTGGGCCTCCTGGAACTCGCTCATGTTTATCGTGATGATCTGTTCCTCGCTCCCGTAGATCTGTTCGGCCAGGGCGAGAGCCGTCTCGGTCTTGCCCACACCGGAGGGCCCGGCAAGCATGATCACGGCAGTCGGCTTGTTCGGGTCGGCAAGGTTCGCCCGTGCGGTGGTAACCCGTTTGGCAATCACCTTGACGCCGTGTTCTTGCCCGATCACACGATAGTTGAGCTCGTCTTCAAGCGACAGAATACCCTTGATCTCGTCCTTCACCATGCGGCCCAAGGGGATCCCCGTCCACTCGGAAATGACCGCCGAGACCGCCTGGGTGTCCACGAGGGGCAGCACGAGCGGGTTTTCCCCCTGGAAATCGGCAAGCTCTTTCCGTTTTTCGGCTAAAGCCGCGGCGGTATTCACGATTTCCGCCTCCGCGCCCTCATCCGTTTCCGTTGTCGCGCCGTCCCCTTTTTGGGCCGCCGCCTTATCCTTGAGACTGACGATTTCCGCGACAAGAGCCTTTTCCTTTTCAAGCCGCTTTTGCAACTCTTCGCTCTTTTCTTCTTCTTTCTTCAGTTCCCCTTTGAGCGCTTCGATCTTTTCCGCTTGGTCAAACCCCTGGGATTCTTCACGCCCCAGAATCTCCATTTCGAGGGTCAACGCCTCAATCCGGCGACGGCAGTATTCCAACTCGGCAGGTTCCGCGTTCTGCGAAAGAGCCACCCTCGCGCACGCCGTGTCGAGAATACTCACCGACTTGTCGGGCAGTTGCCGGGCGGGAATGTAACGGCGGGAAAGTTTTACCGCAGCGGAAAGGGATTCATCGAGGACGGTCACCTTGTGATGGTCCTCCAGCACCTTGACGATGCCGCGCATCATCTCCGTCGCCTTGCGGTCGTCCGGTTCATCCACGATGATGTTCTGGAAACGGCGGCTCAGCGCCGGGTCTTTCTCAAAGTATTTGATGTACTCCTGCCACGTCGTCGCGGCGATACAGCGCAGTTTGCCCCGCGCAAGGGCGGGCTTCAGCAGGTTGGCCGCATCGTTCTGTCCGGCGGAACCCCCCGCGCCGATCATCGTGTGGGCCTCGTCGATAAAGAGAATAATCGGCGTTTCGGAAGTTTGCACTTCCTCAATGACGTTCTTGAGGCGGTTTTCAAACTCGCCCTTCATGCTGGCCCCGGCCTGCAAAAGTCCCATGTCAAGGGAAAGAAGCCGCGTCCCCTTGAGACTGCTGGGAACATCCCCTTTGGCAAGACGCTGGGCAAAACCTTCCACCACGGCGGTTTTTCCGACCCCCGCTTCCCCCGTGATGATGGGGTTGTTCTGCCGGCGGCGCATCAGAATGTCGATGATCTTGCGGGTTTCCTCGTCCCGCCCGACGATAGGGTCGGTGCCCGCTTCAGCCGCCGCCGTCATATCTACGGTGTAACGGGCTAAGGCCTCGCCTTTTCCCATCGCCCCGCCGCCCATCATAGCGCCCGCTTGACCGGTCGCCGCGCTTTCCGCAGTAGACGATGCGGCAACAGCCGTCGAGGAAACTTCGACAGAATCCTTGACTATGTTTGAAAAATTCTCCAACAGAAGGTCGCCGTTGATCTTGAGAAATTCCTGGCTCATGTCGTGGAGAATCGGTGCCAGTTGCGGTGAGGTCTTCATCGCGGCAAGCAGATGCCCGGTGCGTATCGCCCCCTCGGCAAACTGTAGCGAGGCAATCATCCACGCTTCTTTCACAACGATCTCGATGATGTTGGAAAAATCCGTGATGGAAGATGCCCCGCGAGGCAGCGCGTCCATCGCCTTGATCATGTCTGAAGACACCCGTCCCACATCAATGCCGAACGACCCCAACGCCGCATGCCAGTCGGTATTCTCACTCATCAGGATCTGGTTGATCCAGTGAACCGGCTCGACATACGGATTTCCCCGCGTCTTGCAGAGAACCACCGCGCTCTCGACCGCCTTGTATGCTTCCCGGTCAAGTTTCGCAAAAATCTGTACCCGTTTCAATTTTGCCATAAAAACTCCTCTTTAAACGTAATTTCAAAAATTGAAGTCTGTTTCAAAACGCGAGGTTTTTCAGACAGCCTCTTATATCACCCTTTATCACTAGGAACCACGGATAACGCCGCGGCATAACCAAACCACCGTTCATCTGCGGACAATCCTTTTCCGTCCGGTAATCGCCCTTAGAGCCTGTTCAGAATCTTTTCAAAGCCTGTTAAAAAACCCAGAAAAAGGGGGATCGGCAAGTTGCCGCGTCTCCCCCTCGCTCCGGCCAAGCTCAAACCATTGCGGGGCATACCCCGCAATGGTTTGAGCCGTCCTCCGCTACCCCCTCTGCAGGGACAAAACCATGCGGTGCATGGTTTTGTGGGCGTACCCCAAGCGTCCACGGACGGACGCATTACTGAAGCACACCAACGGTGTGCCACGCCCCGGCCCGGAAGCCCGAAGCAGGATGCGAAGGGCTGTAGGGGCAAGCCCCAGTAAAAGGGGGAAGACGCGGCAAATTGCCGATTCCCCCTTTTGCTCGTGTTTTGGAACAGGCTCACCTATTACTGCGCGTTTGTGGACAGATGCTCCTTCGCCAGATCCTCGATCTTCTTCACCATCTCAAAGCCCGCCTTCACCCCGGTGTCCGCATGGAAGCGCAATTTGGGAGTCTGTCGTGTCTTGAGCGTCTTCGCCAGTTCCCGCTGGATAAACGAAGCGGCGTTTTGCAGACCCGCGACGCCGGTCTGGAGGCCCTTTTCCGTTTTCCACGAGGAAACAAACACGTCGGCACAAGAAAGGTCGGAGGCTGCGTCCACACGGGTTACCGACAAAAACGAGTCGACACGCGGGTCTTTGATTTTCCCCAGCACGATCAGACCGCCGATCTTTTCCTGTATCAGCGCGGAAAGCCGCTCGTTCCGCACAGTTTGTTCAATTCGTTCAATTCGTGGAGCCGCCATTATTCCCCCTACCCTTCTTTTCGGGCATAACCGACTTGACTTCCTTGTTCGAGAGGCGCACGCCAAGTGCTTTGAGACCCTTCACCTCGTAACGTTCCGCCTTAAACGTTTCTTCGAGAACCTTAAGGCGCGGTTTGGGCTTATAGTGAACGACAAACGCGAATTTTGAGCGCGTATCGATGAGCAACACCGCTGCGTTCTCCGGCACGAGGCGGTATTCCTTGTTCATGATCCAGCCCTCGATGACGCAACGCTTGATGCACGGGTAGCCGTTCTTGCCCTCCCGATAGATGATGGTGAAGACGGTTTTGGCAAGCGCTTCCTTGTCCGCGATGCCGATATAGAATGCGCCCTCTCCCGCAAACGCCTTTTCGGGGATGTCGCTCACATAGTAGGTGCCGTCTTTCCGCACGACGAGAATCCGGTCGAAGGGCGAACATTCGGCAACGAGGTCTCCTTGAACATTCGTCCCCAGATAGCCCGTCTTCTTGTCGTAGAAGAGCTTTACGTCCTTTTTCACCACGGACTTCACGTCGATCTTCTCAAACTTCCCGGCCTTTGTCCTTCGCGCCCCGCTTCCGTTCTCCTTGTCCGCCTTCACCTTAGCGATGAGGTTGTCGAGGAAGCCCACCGCATAGCCGGTCACGTCCTTCAACAGCGCGTTGATCGCCTTGATGCGGGCGAGGATCGCGTCCCGTTCCGCCTTAGCCTTGTTTATGTCGTAGAGCGAAATCCGCCGGATGGGGATTTTCAACAGGTGTTCAACATCATCATGGGAGATGCCGCGCTTCCCGACCTCCTTCAAGAAAGGATCAAACCCCTTGACCACGGCCTTTTCGACCGTTTCCGCCGTCTTTTCCTTCTCGATGCGCTTGTAAACGCCCTCCTCAATGAAAATCCGTTCCAGCGTCCGCAGGTGCAGTTTGTCGTACAACTCGGCCTTTTCCAGTTCCAGCTCTTTGGTCAGAATCGTTACCAGTTGCCCCGCGTGATGATCGATCACCTCGGTGATGGACATCACGGCGGGAAGGCCGTCCCGTATCACGAGCAGATTGCACGAGATCGACTTCTCGCACTCGGTAAACGCGAAGAGCGCGTCCACCGTTTCTTCGGAATACACGCCGCGTTGGAGCCGTATCTCGATCTCCACGTGCTCGGTAGTGTAATCGTTGAGACTGGCGATCTTCAGCTTGCCCGCCTTTGCCGCAGCCTCGATACTCGCCATCATGCTGTCGGTGGTGGAGCCGAAGGGAAGCTCGCGGATAACGATTTTCTTAGGGTCACTCACGTCGAGTTTTGCGCGAACCAGCACCTTGCCGTTGCCGTCGTGGTATTCGGACACATCGACAAAGCCGCCTGTGGGAAAATCGGGGGACAGCGCGACGTGTTTCCCCCGCAACGCCGCCTTTTCCGCCTCCAGAACCTCCAGCAAGTTGTGCGGCAGAATCTTCGTGGACATCCCGACCGCGATCCCCTCCGCGCCAATCGCCAGCACCACGGGAATCTTCGCCGGAAACAGCACCGGCTCCTTCTTTCGCCCGTCGTAACTGTCGACGTAGGCGGTCAGCTTGGGGTTGTAAAACACCTCTTTCGCAAGCGGCGTCACCCGGCACTCGATATACCGCGCCGCCGACGCCTCATCCCCGGTGTAGATGTTCCCGAAGTTACCCTGCTTCTCGATAAACAGGTCCTTGTTGGCCAGCACCACGAGCGCGTCCCCAATCGAAGCGTCCCCGTGCGGATGGTACTGCATACAGTGCCCCACGACGTTGGCCACCTTGATGAACTTCCCCTCGTCCATCTCGAAAAGCGAGTGCATGATGCGCCGCTGCACGGGCTTAAGGCCATCCTCCACATCGGGGATCGCCCGGTCCTTAATCACGTAGGAGGCGTATTCGAGAAAGTTCTTGTCAAAAAGGTTCTTGATGGTGGCCATGCTCGATGGTTATTCTACCACGAGAAACGATGAAGGGGAAGCGGCGGCAATGTGCCGAGGCTACGGTACTGGGAGGGAAAGAGGTCATTGCGAGCGGGCGGCACATTGCCGAGCGAAGCAATCCAGTGGGGGGCTATCCCCTGTCAACAACTTAAGAATTTTGGTCCGCGAATGGCGCGAATAAATACGAATAATACATACCCATCAGCGCGTATTCGCATACATTCGCGTACATTCGCGGACAAAAAACTAAAAATCTGTGTAATCCGTTGACCACTCTTATATTCCATTTGCTTAAGTTGTTGACAGGGGGAAGTCTCCCCCTTCGCTCCGGCCCTGCGGTCCTCCGCTATCCCCCTCTACGGGGACAAAACCATGCGGTGCATGGTTTTGTGGGCGTACCCCAAGCGTCCATGGATGGACGCATTACCGAAGCACACCGTAGGTGTGCCACGCCCCGGCCGGAAACCCGAAACAGGATGTTGAGGGTTGTAGGCCAGACCCCCGTAACGCCCCCGAATCACAGCGGAGACTTGCGTCCCGTGGGGTTTTGAACAGGCTTTAAGCAAATGGAAAATGTTCGTGAGGTCCTCTGTGCATATCCGTACGTATTGACGACGTGTTGACAGGGGAAAAACACGCGCCTATAATAGCATAAATTGTTACAAGCAAGCGACATTCAGATACGCGACCCGTTTGTTTTTGTCGAAGACGGGTGTTACTACCTCTTTGGGTCAACGGACAAGGACATTTGGACGGGCGGGGTCGGGTTTGACCTGTATCGGAGCGGGAATCTCGCCGATTTTGAGGGACCGTTTCCGGCGTTTCGGCCGCCTGAGGGGTTTTGGTCGGAGAAGAATTTTTGGGCGCCTGAGGTGCACAAGTACCGGGGAGCCTGCTATATGTTTGCCACGTTTAAGCCCAAGGCGGGACGGCGGGGGACGGCGGTGCTGAAAAGCGCGGCGGTTGCGGGGTCGGCGGTCCTCGGGCCGTACGAGCCGTACAGCGCGGGGCCGGTAACGCCGCCTGAATGGGAATGTCTTGACGGCACGTTGTTTGTGGAGAACGGGGCGCCGTATCTAGTGTTCTGTCACGAATGGGTGCAGACGGTCGACGGCACTATCTGCGCGATGCCGCTCACGCCGGACTTGAAGGCTCAGGCGGGGAAGCCGGAACTGCTCTTTCACGCGAGCGAGGCGCGGTGGGCGGCCCCGTTGAAGAGCCGTCCTGACAAGGTTATTCCGCCTGAAAGGTATGTTACCGACGGGCCGTTTCTGTGGAAGACGCAAGACGGCGGCCTTCTGCTTCTCTGGTCTTCTTTCGGGGAGGACGGCATGTACCGGATCGGCGCGGCGCGTTCGGCAAGCGGGATGTTGCGCGGCCCGTGGCGGCAGAGCGCGGAACCGCTTTATGCGGCGGACGGCGGTCATGGGATGGTCTTTCGGGCACTGACCGGGCGGCTTTACCTCGCAATTCACACGCCGAACAAAACGCCGCACGAGAGGCCGCTTTTCGTGGAAGTCGCCGAGGAAGGCGGAACGCTTCGGGTCATAAAATCTTTGGAAACAGGCTCGGTTATCATCAACAAGGAGAAATGGAATGTATAAAATAAGGCCGATGAAAATCGAAGATTTTAAGGAAATAATACATTTGTGGGAAAATACCGAAGGAATAGGATTATGGGGAAAAGATGATTCAAGAAAATCTATAAAAATGTTTTTGGAAAAAAATCAAAACACGTGTTTTGTTGCGGAAATAAATGACGAAATAATGGGAACAATAATGGGCGGGAATGATGGAAGGAGGGGACATATTTATCATTTGGCGGTAAAGCCGGAATATAGAAAGAAGGGAATAGGAAAGAAATTGTTGGAGAAAACGGAAAGAGGGTTCAAAAAAGAGGGAATAAGAAAAATATTTTTAGTAGCATTCAAAGAAAATAAACAGGGAAATAAATTTTGGGAAAACAATGGATATAAAACGAGGAAAGACTTACATTATAGGGATAAAGAAACAACGGAAAGATAGATGGTGTCTGGCCGCAAAATCCTCAACATAGTTTGCGCATCGGCTTTGTGGACAGACACGAGATAAAGAATCCCCGGAAATTTGCTTCGGGGATTAACGTAAAAGGGCTACGTTCTATTATAAGGAAGAATAAGGAAGAATTATGCTTGTTGATTTAAGGCCGGAGGAATTATTCCGGTGGCAGGGTTTGAATCCGCGCCCGAAAGACCACGACGCCTATTGGGAACGCGCGCTTGAGGAACTGGATGCGGTGAGGCCGGAGGTTGCACTGAAACCGGCCGCTTTTACCTGCTCGTTTGCCGACTGCTTTGATCTCTCTTTCACCGGAGTGCGGGGCGCGCGCATCCACGCGAAGTATGTGCGTCCGAAAAAAATTGCGGGCACCATCCCGGCGGTGGTCTCTTTTCACGGGTACAGCGGCTCGGCGGGCGATTGGTCGCAGTTTCTGCCCTTTGCCGCCGAGGGGATCGCGGTAGCGGCGATTGATGTTCGCGGGCAGGGCGGCTCAAGCGAGGATACGGGTAACGCCGTCCGGGGCAACACGTTGCAAGGACAGATCATTCGCGGCCTTGACGACGAGCCGGACAACTTGCTCATGCGCCATATCTTTCTGGACACGGCCCAGGTTGTCCGGGTGGTCGCGGCTTTTGACGAGATCGACGAGAACCGTCTCGGCGCGACTGGGGGCTCCCAGGGAGGCGGCCTCACCATCGCGTGCGCGGCACTGGAACCTCGGATCAAGCGGGCGTTCGTGCGCTACCCCTTCCTGTCCGACTACAAGCGTGTGTGGGAGTTGGATCTCGCAAAGGATGCCTACACGGAGTTGCAGATATACTTCAAGCGGTTTGACCCCCGCCACGAGCGCGCCGACGAATCGTTTACCCGCTTGGGCTACATCGACGTGCAGTTTCTCGCGCCGCGCATCAAGGCTGATTTTGTCATGCTCACCGGCCTCATGGACACCGTTTGTCCGCCCTCGTCGCAGTTTGCCGCCTACAACAAGATCACCGCGAACAAGAGGGTATTCTTCTATCACGATTTCGGCCACGAATACCTTCCCGACAGCGACGATATGCTCTTTGCGTTTATGAAGGGTCTGTAAAGGACTGGATAATGAAGCGTGCTCTTTGGCATGGCTATCTCAGTCTGACGCGCACCGCCTATGGACGTTGCGCATCCCCTGTCTCCCCGTCATTGCGAGCGAAGCGCGGCAATCCAGGGACCTTCCCGTCTGGATTGCTTCGTCGGCAAGCCTCCTCGCAATGACGATGTCCCGTCACTGCGCCCCGCAATGACGGCCGTCTTCGCTCCCCCTCGTCATTGCGAGCGTTACCGCCCGTCATTGCGAGGAGCGAAGCGACGAAGCAATCCAGTCGAGGGGCGTGCTCTTTGGTATGGCTATCTTAGCCTGACGCGCACCGCATAGCCCGATGCAAAGGCTTGACAAGGTTACTGCCGGAGAGCATGATAAGGGTGTATGGGCGGATTGAGTAACGCGGTTGCGGGGGTTATCGGCGAACATCCTAAGGCGGTCGTTGTGGCGACACTGGCGGTGACGCTTTTTTTTGCGGCATGGATACCAAAGGCGGAGTTGGACAATGACAATTACCGGTTTGTTCCGGCGGGCGATCCGGCGTTGCAGATATCCGAGCGGATTGACGACACGTTTGCGAACACAAACTATATTCTGGTTGGGCTTGAGCGGACGGACGGGACGATCTTTGACGCGGATTTTTTGAACCTGCTCATCGATTACACGGCGCGGGTCGAGATGATCGAGGTCGTCGAGCGCGTCCAGTCGCTGGTTACGTCCGATTACATCTATGGCGAGGATGACGCGGTTATCGTCGAGCCGCTTGTCCCGGACGGAGACATCGGTGATGGGGCGGCCCTCAAGGAAAAGGTGCTGTCGTGGGACTTTTACGACAAGACGCTGGTTTCCAAGAGCCTTGCCGCGACGCAGGTCTTGATCACGCTGAGTGAGTATGAGGATGTCGCCGGAGACGCCGCCGGAAATGCCGGGCGAAGGAAGGCCGAAACCGACAGTTATCTGCTCATCCGCGATATGGCCGAGGAGACGTTTCGCGGTGTAGCCAATGTGTATGTCTCCGGCCTTCCGGTGATCAGCGCGTCAATCAACGAGTCGATGAAGGCGGATTTGCTCTTTCTGTTGCCGCTGGTTATTGCCGTCGTGCTGGTCATCATGTATCTGCCGCTCAAGTCGGTAACGGCGGTGCTGTACGCGCTGCTTCCCGTCTTTGTTTCGATTATCTGCACGATGGGCGCGATGCCGCTTTTCAACGTGAAACTGTCGGTGATCAGCACCGTGATCCCGGTCGTGCTGGTCGCCGTCGGCAACTCCTACGGATTGCACATCATCATCCACTATCTTGACGGCCCCATGGGGGCTTTCCTTGGGGGCGGCGTAGGGGATAGGGCATCGGCTCCCCCTACGGGGAGAGAGAACGCTTCCTTGCCCCCGGAGGGGGACACCGAGGCCCACTCCCAACACGATACGCCCAAGGAAAGCCCCTTCGGGGCCTTCGGGGGAAAGAGCGCGTTCACTCCCCCGGAGGGGGTGCCGATGCGCTTTCACCAAGCGACGCGACCGAGGAAAACCCCTTCGGGGGGGCCGCACAAGGCGTTTGTGCTGGAGGTTCTGAAAACCGTTTGGACGCCGGTTCTGCTGGCGATGTTGACCACGCTGGTGAGTTTCCTTGCGTTCTGTTACACGAGGGTGCTGCCGATACGGGAATTTGGCATCTTCGCGGCGTTCGGCGTCTTTGTCGCGTATCTCACCTCGGTAACGTTCCTGCCCGCTGTGCTCATCCTCGCAAAACCGACGATAAAGTTCACGGGGATTGCGGGCAACGCGGACTGCGGGAAGCCTGAAAAAACCGGTTCAAGGCGGGACGTACTGGCAAGAGTCTTCACGGCGATTGTTACCCGAAGAAAGCGGGTCGTGTTCGCGGTGAGCGGAGTGCTCATCATCGTGTCGGTTGCCGGGTCGTTCAAACTGATTGTCGATAACATCTTCATCGAATACTTTCGCCGCGACACGATCATCGTCAAATCGGACGAGTTCATCCGCCGGGAATTCGGCGGCTCAAAGGTGGTGAGCGTGATGCTGGAAACGGACACCCCTGAACTTATGCTCCATCCCGACACGCTTTCGGCGCTGGATAATCTCAACACCTATCTCGTGGAAAACGTGCCGGGCACCGGCAAGGTGATGAGCTATACCGGCTTCATCAAGCGGATGAACCAAGTGCTCTACGCCGGAAACAACGACCTGTCCTACTACGAGATCCCGTCTTCGCCCGAACGCTACGGAAAAACCGACAAGGACGAACTGGGCGGCCTCATCGCAAACTACCTCTTTTTTCTCGCCGATGCGGCATCGTCCTACACGAACGACCCATTCGAACCGACGGCGATCCGCAGTGTCGTCCAGTTGTCAACCGTGGGCGAGCGGGACACCAACGCGGTCGTCTCCGCGATCAACGCCTACGTCAACGAGCATTTCCCCCCCTACATCACCGTTACCGTCGGCGGTGTCGCCCTCGTGGAAATCTCCACCAACCATTCTGTCGTCCAATCCGTCTGGACCTCGATGGCAATCGCGTTTATCGGGCTTTTCATCATCGTCGCTTGGGTGAACAGGTCAATCGCCATGGGTTTCCTCGGCGTTCTCCCGCTTTTGATCATCATCGTCATTAACTTTGCCGTGATGGGCGTCACGGGAATCAAACTCAACATCGGCACCGCGATGATATTCAGCCTCACGATGGGCATCGGCATCGATTACACCATCCACTTCCTCGAAGCGATGAAACGCGCCTTGCGGGAGAGTCCCCAAACCTTTCTGGAAGCCTCCTACCGCACGTCCGGTACCGCGATCATCACCGACGCGGTTTCAACCGGCGCGGGTTTCGCCGTCCTCTTATTTTCCCGCTTCGTGATGCTCGCCCAATTCGGCGCTCTCGTCAGCCTCTCGCTGATCAACAGCGCCCTCGTCGGCCTCCTCCTGATGCCGGTCTTGCTGCTCGTGATGAAACCGAAGTTTTACCAAAAGTTACGGGCCCCCGTTACGAGTGAATAGGGCGGGGTGTTGCCCCTGCGGGGAATGGAGAATGGAAAATTACCGTACTAAAACGCATAACCTCCAAGTCTCACTATGCTCCCTTTTCAATTATCCATTCGCGTGAAGCGCGCTTCGTCGCTCCGCTTCTCGCAATGACGATCCCCGTCCGTCATTGCGGGCAGGCTACCCGTCATTGCGAGCGTAGCGCGGCAATCCAGAGGGGATATACCTCGTCTGGATTGCTTCGTCGCTCCGCTTCTCGCAATGACGGCCCCGCTTCGCCCATCTTATTGCTTATCTTCATTCTCCATTTTCCATTTTCAATTATCCATTCGCGCGAAGCGCGCTTCGTCGCTCCGCTTCTCGCAATGACGGCCCCGCTTCGCCCATCTTATTGCTTATCTTCATTCTCCATTTTCCATTTTCAATTATCCATTCGCGCGAAGCGCGTTTTGTACACTCCCGTTCCATACGCGGGAAGTTCTCTGTCCCCCGAAACGCTTTGTGCGGAAAAGAGGTCGGTCATCTCCCGCTTCAAGGTGACGCGCGCCGCCTCCTTTGTATAATTCAGCAAAAAGAAAAAACGCTCTTCCCCGTTCTTTCTGACGGCAAGCTCGCAGGATTCAGGCAGTTCAAAGAGGTGCTCATAAGGATTGGCGACCCCCAGTTTTTCGAGAAACACGCGGGCACCCTGCCGGGAGAAAGTCGCGCCAAAATAGTACACCCTGCCTTTGCCGTATTCATGCATGATGAGCGCCGGAGAAGAGGCGTAGTAACTTTTTGTATACCGGCCCAGAACATGGGCGTTGCCCAGAGGTTCCAGAATGTCGTTGAACACCGGGGCTTCGAGTTCCGTCCCGTCCCAATCGACGGTGATCATCCCCTCGTCGGCGGCGGTGAACGTGTATTCCGTCACGTCAACGCCGGAAAGATGTCGCAACAGCCCCGGCAGTTTCACCATAGGGCATTTTCCGGTGATGTCCTTGTACGCGGCACGGCAGCCTAGCACTAAAATGCCTCCCGCTTCCACATAGTTCTCCAGCAATGCGGCGCGTTTCTCGGTCATGATAACCGCATGGGGGTAAAACAGCACCGGATACTTCGCTAAAATCTCCGGGGCAGTCCCGTCATCAATATACACATAGTCAAACGGCGTATGGGTCAGTTGCGCCGCTTGGAAAATCCCCGCCTCGCTCGCCTCGTCCAGCCGCCGATGCCACACGTCAAGCCGCGCGTCCCAGACATTGTCGTAGTCTTTCAACACCCCAAACGCGGCCTCATAAACGCTTCCCGCGAGCGAGGTCAGCGCTTGCGTCTTCTGATGAATCGCGGCAAGTTCCGCAAGACGGCGGTTGTCCCGGTTTGAATAGTCGAGGATGCCGTGCCAGTAGATTTCCGTCCCCATCACACAGGTGCGCCAGCGGAAGAAACTCACGTAGTCGGCGCCGTGGGCGATGCTCTGCATCGTCCAGAGGGTCATCTGCCCCGGCCTCGGCTGGGGGGCCTCCATGCGGGTGTTCCAGCCCGGAGAACCGGACTGCTGTTCCATGATGCCGAAAACCTGTGAGATCGAGCGCGTCTCGGACAAGTGGCGGCTCCATTTCCGGTCGTTCAGGTCGTCGGCATGTACCGGGTCGGCGTTGAGGCAGTAGGCAAAGTCCGGGTATGAGTCAAACGTGATAAAGTCGAGGGTCTCGGCAGTCATGCGGTGGCTGTCGAGGTTGGCGAATAGGCCGTTGGTGGTGATGAAGTCCCCGCTTTTGATGTGCCTCCGCAGAATATCGCTTTGAAGTTTGACAAATCCCCGCGCGCTTTCCGATACGAAGCGGTAATAGTCCAGCACCAGATGGGGATTGGGGGCATTACCGGCGGTCTTCCGGGGGACAAACACCTCGTCCCACGCGGTGTAGGTCTGGTTCCAGAACACAGTCCCCCACGCGGCGTTCAGGTTGTCCAGCGTTTGATATTTCTTTTTAAGAAATTCCCGGAACGCGACCGTATCGCTCGCGGAATAAAATTCGTTTATCTCACAATTCACCTCGTTGTCGATCTGCCAGCCGATGATGTTTGGGTGCCGGCCGTAGTGTTCCGCGATTTTTTCCGTGATAATCGCGACAAAACGCCGGTACGCCGGGGAATTGTAGGTATAATGCCGCCGTTGCCCGTGGTGTATCGGAAGGCCGTTGATGTCTGCGTTGAGGACTTCCGGGTAGCGGTGGGTGAGCCAGGCCGGCGGCGTCGCCGTGGGGGTGCAGAAAATGACGGCCATATCCGCTTCTTTGGCCACCCCAAGAAAATCATCAAAAAAATCGAACGTGTACTGTCCCTCGGCGGGCTCAACCTTATTCCAGGCAAATTCGGCAACCCGCACGGCGGCGATACCGTGTTCTTGCATCCTCCGAAGGTCGTCCCGCCACAGTCCGCGCTCCCAGTGTTCCGGATAATAGCACGTCCCCAGCAAAATCTTGTCGCCCTTGAGTATTCTTTCCATAAATGGTTCCCTTAAAAACAGAATTTTATATGCACTCACGTTCTTGTGAACTTGAGACCACATATATATCGTAGAAGGTGTTTTTTAACTTGTCAAGAGCGCGCCTGTTTCAAAATCCTGAACAACAAGTTAAGCATATTTGTCCCCAGATTGCGCCTGACGGCGACGCGCCAAATGGCGTCACGGGTTAAACTGGTTTTAGATACGAAAAATCCGCGTAATGAGGAACGCGCCATCTCTCAATTGGAGGCATTTTCGATTCTCAGATTATTCCATCATTCTTTCTCTTTCCTTCCCACCCCCATAAAAAAACAAAAAATCCATCCAATTGAAAAAAACTTTCAGTTTTTTTGTGCAATTTTTTCAAAGTCTCTTGACAAAAAAATTTGGGCATGATAGTATCATGTCATCTTATATTTTAAGGAGTGAAGAAAGTGAAATTTTCAAAGTTTTTTTCATTAGCGGTAGTGGTGTTGCTCGTTCTAGGGGGGGGGGGAGGCCCTTTTTTCAGGCGGGCAGAAGAGTAGCGGGGGCGGGAAGACCAAAATTGGCGTCTCGATGCCCACGCAGAGTCTTCAACGGTGGAATCAGGACGGCGCGAACATGAAGGCGCAACTTGAGGCGGCGGGGTATCAGGTTGACTTGCAGTATGCGGGCGACAACGACATTCCGACCCAGGTGGCGCAGCTTGAAAACATGATCACCGGCGGGGCGAAGGTGCTCGTTATTGCGGCTATCGACGGTTCGTCCCTGACCGAGGTGCTGAAGCAGGCGAAGGCGAAGAACATTCCCGTTATCGCCTACGACCGGCTGATCATGAACAGCGACGCGGTGACGTACTACGCGACGTTCGATAACTTCAAGGTCGGCACCTTGCAGGGTACCTACATCGAGTCGAAACTGAACCTCAAGACGGCGGCAGGTCCGTTCAACATCGAGTTGATTACCGGCGACCCCGCCGACAACAACATCATCTTCTTCTTTGGCGGGGCCATGTCCATTCTGGAGCCCTATATCCAGAGCGGCAAACTGGTGGTGAAGTCGGGCCAGACGACGCGGACGCAGGCCGCCACGCCCAACTGGTCAACGGAAGAGGCGCAACGGCGCTACGAGAACATCATCACCTCCGTTGGTTACGGGCCGAACGGCGTGAAGTTGGACGCGGTACTTGCTTCCAACGACTCGACGGCGGTCGGCGTTACCAACGCGCTCGTGAACGCGGGCTACACGAATGCCAACTTCCCGATCCTCACCGGACAGGACTGTGACAAGCCTTCCGTGAAGAACATGAACGCCGGCATCCAGTCCATGTCCGTGTTCAAGGATACCCGGACGCTTGCGGGCAAGGTGGTCGAGATGGTGAACGCCCTCGCGACCGGCTCTAACCCGCCCATCAACGACCGCAAGACCTATGACAACGGTACGGGGGTCATCCCGTCCTATCTTTGCGACCCGATCGTCGTGGAACCCAAGGATATTCAGAAGGCGTTGATCGACTCAGGCTACTACAAACCGGCTGACATTCAGTAAGGCAGATTTTGGAAGAGGGCGTTTTTTGAAACGCCCTTTTTTCTTGCCGGTGATTATTTTTGGGGAGTAACGTGCTTGCGCCGCGTGATTCCAGCGGGGCGTTGCGGGGGTCTGGCCTACAACCCTCAACGTCCTGTTTCGGATTTCCGGCCGGGGCGTACTCGGTAATGCGTCCATCCATGGACGCTTGGGGTACGCCCACAAAACCATGCACTGCATGGTTTTGTCCCCGCAGAGGGGGTAGCGTAAGACGGTACAAACGCATAAGCGATTAAAGCGTTTGTGCCGGGTGGAGCGAGGGGGAGGCTTCCCCCACCAACCGAAAAATAATCATTCTCGAAAAAAAAACGGTTCCAAACCAAAAAGAACGACAAAGGACGATATATGGCGGAGAATATCCTTGAAATGAGGAGTATCACCAAGACTTTTTCCGGCGTGACCGCGTTGAAGAACGTGAACTTCGCAGTGCGGCAGGGCGAGATTCACGGCATCGTGGGCGAGAATGGGGCGGGAAAGTCAACGCTGATGAATGTGCTTAGCGGCGTGTATCCGGCGGGCACCTATTCAGGCGAGATCATCCTCAACAACGAGAAATGTGAATTTCAGACGATAAAGCAGAGCGAGCATAAGGGCATCGCCATCATTCATCAGGAACTGGCCCTGGTGCCCTACCTTTCGATAGGCGAAAATCTGTTTCTGGGCAACGAGCGCGGCGATTTTTTCAAGATAAACTGGGACGCGACATATAAGGAGGCAGACGGCTTCCTCGAAAAGGTCGGGCTCCACGAATCCTCGCATACCCTGATAAAGGATATTGGGGTGGGCAAGCAGCAACTCGTGGAAATCGCCAAGGCGCTGGCAAAAAACGTGCGGCTTCTGATACTCGACGA
Source organism: Spirochaetaceae bacterium (assembly GCA_031269165.1). GTDB lineage: Bacteria > Spirochaetota > Spirochaetia > Treponematales > Breznakiellaceae > JAIRNN01. The sequence goes on along the minus strand of JAISZQ010000317.1, from coordinate 13,149 downwards.
GCCGACGGCGAGCCTCAACGAGACGGACTCGACGCACCTGTTGGATTTATTGCGGGAACTCAAAAAGGCGGGCGTTACGTCCATCTTGATTTCGCACAAACTTGGCGAAGTGGCCGCCATTGCCGACAACATCACGGTCATTCGGGACGGCGAGGTCATCACGACGCTTGCCAAGCAAAACGGCTTCCGCGAGGAAGACATCGTAAGCGCGATGGTGGGACGGAGTCTCTCGAACCGCTTCCCGAAACGGGTGCCGAAAATCGGCGAGGTGGCACTGGAAGTGAAGGACTGGACGGTGTACCACCCGCTTTACGAGGGGCGGATCGTCTGCAACAAAATCAACTTCAACGTCCGCAAGGGCGAGGTTGTCGGGATAAGCGGACTCATGGGAGCGGGGCGCACAGAACTCTTGCTCAGCGTCTTTGGCAAAAGTTACGGCGTGAATATCAGCGGGAAACTGTTCATCAATGGGCGCGAGACGGAGATCAAAAACGTGCGCGAGGCCATCAAAAACAGGCTGGCCTATGTGACGGAAGACCGGAAGGGCAACGGCCTTGTGCTGTCAAACCCCATATCCCGAAACACGACGCTTGCCCGCATGGACAAGGTGAGCGCTCATCAAGTCATTGACAAGGAACTTGAAACAAAGGTGTCCGAGGACTACCGGGGCAAATTGAACATAAAGAGTTTGGGCGTTTTGCAGGAAGTCTCAAGTCTTTCCGGCGGGAACCAGCAGAAGGTTCTGTTGAGCAAATGGATGTTTGCCGACCCGGAAATATTGATCTTGGACGAGCCGACGCGGGGTATCGACGTGGGCGCGAAGTACGAGATATACACGATCATCAACAGCCTTGTCGCGGAAGGGAAAAGCGTTATCCTTATCTCGTCCGAAATGCCCGAAGTGCTCGGTATGAGCGACCGGATCTATGTGATGAACGAAGGGCGTATCATCGCCGAGATGAAGGCGGAAGACGCTTCGCAGGAAATTATCATGCGGGCGATTTTGGATTCCGAGAAAAGCGATGCTGAAAAAGCGGAGAAAGGGAAAAGGTAAACCATGGCAAACCAACTGACAAATCAAAAAGGCGCGTTCAAGAACGCGCTCATTCGGAACACGATGCTCCTTGCGCTGGTCGTCGTGATGTTATTTTTTCAGGTCTTGATTGTGATGTCGGGCAAAGGGTCGCTCTTCGCGCCCGCAAACATCTCAAACCTGATTTCCCAGAACGCCTATGTGGTGGTGCTGGCGACCGGTATGCTGCTCTGTATTCTCACGGGCGGCAACATCGACCTCTCCATAGGCTCCGTTGTCGCGCTGGTCGGCGCGGTTGCGGGAACCCTCATTGTCACTATGCATGTAAGCATTTACATCAGCATCCCGCTGTGCCTTCTCATCGGCCTCCTTATCGGGGCGTGGCAGGGCTTCTGGATCGCGTACGTGCGGATTCCGCCGTTCATCGTTACGCTCGTCGGGATGCTTTTGTGGCGGGGGATTGCGCTGATCGTGCTGAACGGGCTCACCATATCGCCCTTTCCGTCAAACTACCTCCGGTACTTCACGAGTTTCATTCCGGGAAGCCAAGACGTCGTTTTTGCCGTAACCGTCATCGTCGGTGTGGCGGCGACCCTGATTTTTATCGTAAGCCAGGTGGCGGGCCGTATCACCAAGCAAAAGAAGGGCTACGAGACCGGTCCGGCGGCGCTGTTCATCGCGCAATTGGTCGTCATATCCGCCGTGGTGTTGCTCCTGTTCTTTTTGCTTGCCCAGAACAAGGGTGTCCCGGCGGTGCTGATCATCATCGCGGTGATCGTGCTGGCCTACAGTTACTTCACCTCGAACACCGTCCCCGGCAGGTATCTCTACGCGCTGGGCGGTAACGAAAAGGCGGCGAAGATGAGCGGTGTCAACACCAACCGGATGCTGTTCTTTGCCTACACGAACATGGGCTTCCTCTCAGGCGTGGCTGCGCTGATGTGCGTGGCGCGGTTCAACTCCGCCGCCCCCTCCGCCGGCACCAACTATGAGATGGACGCGATCGCCTCGTGCTTCATCGGCGGCGCCTCGGCTTACGGCGGCACGGGCACGGTAAGCGGCGCGGTGATCGGCGCTATCTTCATGGGCGTGTTGAACAACGGCATGTCGATCATGGGCATCGATTCAAACTGGCAACGCGCCATCAAGGGCCTCGTGCTGCTTGCGGCGGTCGTGTTTGACGTGGTGTCGAAGAAGCGGAAGAAAGCGGGATAAGAGGTACGCGATGAGAGGGGAACGCCTTCCCCTCTCAACAACGTAAGAATTTTGTCCGCGGATTGACGCGGATTTTCACACGGATGAGCGCAGATTTTTATTTTTTTTGTCCGCGAATGTACGCGAATGTGCGCCATACATGGCGTTGCGAATACGCGCTGATGGGTATGTATTATTCGTATTTATTCGCGCCATTCGCGGACCTTTCTTTTCTTTTTGCTTAAGTTGTTGACAGTGGCGCCTTCCCTCTCGCTCCGCAGACGAGTGCCCCGCAACGACCTCGAATCACGGCGAGGAGGGAGTCTGGTGAACGGTTCGCGGCGAACGATGTTCGCTTGGTTTTGGAGCAAACTCTTATCTCAACGCTTGTAGTAGTTGATAAGGCAACCCGCAAGCAGAATGTCGCGTTCCGTGGCGGTCAACGCGCCCAAGCGGAGGGTGATTTCCCCGCTGTCCGTGAGCCGATACGCCTTGATCGTCCCGGTTTGTTCGGCGACAGCCTTTCTGATGTGGGGGACAAAAACAACCGTATCGGGGGCAAGGTCGCTTTCGCGTTCGGTGAGGAAAGGGAGGAGGCCCCAGTTGATCAGGTTGGAACGGTAGCGTTTGGTGGCGTATTCGAGCGCGAAGTTTGCGCCGCCGCCGAGGACGCGCTGACAGGACGCGGCCTGTTCACGGGCCGAGCCGTCTCCGGGTTTCCGCGCATAGAGGGCACTCTGGATGCCGATGTCCGTTGCGCTGATGCCGCCGCAACCGGGGAGGGTCCGCGCCTTTTCGATGAGTGCCGCCCTGTCCGCTTCGCCTAAGTTCAGCACGTCTTTGGCCTTTTGCACATAGGCCGGATCGCGGCGGGACAGGGTAAACTCGGCGAGGCGGAGCGGGTTCGAGCGGAACGAGGAGGTTTCGCCTGAGGGGATGAGTTCGTCGGTTGTCGTTACCTCGTCGGTGATAAAACTCACCACCTTGACCAGTACGTGTTCGGGGAGGGCGGGGATCGCGGGCCAGTCTTTGATGTTCGGGCCGAAGACCAGTTCGGCGGCGGGGTCCGGCCTTCCCCAACCGTTAAACACGCGCTTCTGGTAGACCGACGTATCAATGGGCAACCGTCCTTTCATCGAGACCAGCAACGACACATCCGGTTCGGCATAGTCAATTTCGGTTTCAAAGGCGGAGGTGAGTTTCCCGCCGTTTGCGGCAGTCGCGGCGACGGAACGGGCGTCCACGAGCGCGACGGCGGCACACTGTCCTTCGCCGGGCTTGCTTCCTTCGCGGTTGGGGAAGTTGCGGGTGGTGTGCCGGATAGAGAGTGACCCGTTTGCCGGCGTGTCCCCCGCGCCGAAACAAGGCCCGCAAAACGCGCTGTGCAACACCGCCCCCGCGTCAAGCAACGCGGCGGCCACCCCGTTCTTCACGATGAGGTTGTTCACCGCCTGTGAATCGGGATAGACGCTGAGACTGAAAGCATTCGCGCTGTCCCCCACGGTTTTTTGCCGGAGAATCGCCGCCGCCGCCGCGAGGTTCAGCGGCGTACCGCCTGAACACCCCGCGATGACCGCCTGGTCAACAAAGACCTCCCCGTTCCGCGCCTTGCCGCGCAGGTTCAGTGCCGCGCCGGGTTTGCCGAAGAGTTTCTCCGCTTCTTTGTCAACTTCCGCGAGAATGTCGGCGGCGTTTGCCTTGAATTCCCGGATCGTATGCACCTTGCTCGGATGGAAGGGGAGCGCGATCGAAGGCTCAATCCGGGAAAGATCGACCGTTATCCCCGCATCGTAGTACGCGCCCTCCTCCGGGCGGAGTTCGCGGAAATCGCCAGCCCTCCCCACAGCGGTAAGCCAGTCCTTCACCGTCTCATCGGTTTCCCAGACCGACGACCAGCACGCCGTCTCCGTCGTCATCACGTCGATCCCGTTGCGAAAGTCCTGCGGAAGAGACGCGATGCCCGGCCCCACGAATTCCATCACCTTGTTCTTCACAAACCCCGTGTCAAAAACTTCCTTTATAATGGCAAGCGCGACATCGTGCGGCCCCACCCCGTTACGCGGCGCGCCGACAAGCTCGACGGCGACGACCTCCGGGTAGGCGATGTCGTAGGTGCGAGAGAGCAACTGCTTGGCAAGTTCGCCGCCCCCTTCGCCCACGGCCAGCGTTCCCAGTGCCCCGTAGCGGGTATGGCTGTCGGAACCGAGGATCATCTTCCCGCACCCGGCCATCATCTCGCGGTTGTACGAGTGGATCACAGCAAGGTGGGGCGGCACGAAAATCCCGCCATACTTCATCGCCGCCGAGAGCGCGAAACGATGGTCGTCCTCGTTGATCGTACCCCCCACCGCGCAGAGGCTGTTGTGGCAATTCGTCAGCACGTAGGGCACGGGAAACGCCTTGAGACCGCTTGCCCGCGCCGTCTGCACGATCCCCACATAGGTGATGTCGTGGCTCGTGAGGCTGTCAAACGTGAGCCGGAGGTCCCGCCCGTCCCCCGCATTGTGGACGGCGAGTATCCGGTGCGTGATGGTTTTTTCTCGCCCCGCTTCGCTTCCATGACCAGTCGGGACCAACGCGCCCCCTTTGTAGAGGACGCCGGATGGGTGTAACGTTACCATGGGGAAAGTGTAACCGGTTTTGGACGGAGGGGCAAGTTGCGCGCGGGGCGCGAATGGAAAATGGAGAATTGAAAATGGAGAATGTCGTGTTTTGGAGGCGGCGCGTTGCCTTCTGGATTGCTTCGCTCGGCAAATTGCCGCCCGCTCGCAATGACGCATTTGTTTGTGTCCGTTCGTGTAGTTCGTGAGGTCATTTTCCATTATCCATTGAGCCTGTTCCAAAACCAAACATAAGGGGGAAGTCTCCCCCACGCTCCATCCGCCTACGCCGTCTTCCGCTACCCCCACAACGGGTGCTCTGCCCCCGTAACGCCCCCGAATCACGGCGGAAACTTGTATCCTGCGGAGTTTTGGAACAACCTCTCGTTACTGTAATATGAGGCTGTTCCAAAACCGTGCACGGTTAGCGCACAGTCAATCAGTTTTGGAACAGGCTCCATTTATCATTTTCCATTCGCCCCAAAGGGGGGCGTGCGGGGGCGCGCGCGTTGCGCGAATTGAAAATGGGGAATTGAAAATGGAGAATGCTGTCGCGTCATTGCGAGGAGACGGCGCGTTCCCTTCCTATCATTTTCCATTATCCATTTATCATTTTCCATTCGCCCCAAAGGGGCGATCAGGCCCGGCAACGCATATCCACGCCGGATACGCTTAATGCGCGTACCCGCACGATGCTGCCGGGGATAAGCGGGGAATCGCTTTCGATGACTGCCGCGCCGTCTACTTCGGGCGCGTGAATGGGGAGGCGGCCGATGGCGAGGTGGGTCGCGCTCTCAGAGTCCACGACTTCTTCGACCAGGGCCTCAGTCTCCGTTCTTGAGAATGTTGCGAGGCGGGCGGCGGTGATCGGAATCTGCGCTTCTTCGAGGAGGGCTTTCCGTGCGGCGGCGGTTTTCTTCGAGACCCGGTGTTTCATCGTGCAGGCGGCAGTCCCCTCTTCCCGTGAATAGGTGAACACACCGAGCCAGTCGATCTTCGCCTCTTGCTGAAAAGCAAGCAGTTCCGCAAAGTCTTCGTCCGTTTCGCCGGGAAAACCGACAAGGAATGTCGAGCGGATCACGGCGCGGGGAAGACGTTCGCGCAGATGCCCGATGATACGGAGGTATGCGCGGCGGTTTCCCGTGCGGCCCATCGCGCGAAGGACGGAAGCCGAGGCGTGCTGGAAGGGCAGGTCGAAGTAGGGGAGGATGCGGGGGTCGTCCCGCATGATCTGGATAAGGCCGTCCATGAGGCCGCCTGACGCGCCGTCTTGTTCCGGGAGGAGGCGGTCGGGATGCAGGTAGAGGAGGCGTACCCAGAAAGCGGGATTGATGCCGTCTCCGCGTATCGAGCCGATGGCGCGGAGCAGGGCCGGAAGTTGCCGTTCGATCCCGCCGCCCGCCATGCCGTCCGTTCCGTAACTCCCCGCGTCTTGGGCGATCAGCACCAGTTCCTTTACCCCGCGCTTCAATAGTTCCCGGCATTCCCCGGTGATTGACGCGATGGAACGGCTCTTGAGGCCGCCCCGGATGAGGGGGATCGCGCAGAACGAGCACCGGTTGTCGCAACCTTCGCTGATTTTCACATAGGCGGAACCCGGCAACGAGAGGAGGGGCCGTTCCCCGTGGTGAACGGGACGCTCGCCGTCCTCGTCATCCAACGCGGGTACGCCGCGCAGTTCGTCGGCTTCGGGCAGGGACTCCGCAAGCTCCTTGTGATACCGTTCCGCGAGACAGCCGCGCACGGAGATTTTTGTATCGGGATACAACTGCCGGAACGAGAGGATCGTGTCGATGGACTCGCGCTTGGCGCTTTCGATGAACGCGCAGGTGTTTACCACGATGAGGGCGGCGTCTCCCGCATCTTCCACCCGGACATAGTGTTCCGCCTCCAGTTCCGCCATGATATGCTCGGAATCAACCTGATTCTTCGCGCAACCTAAAGACTCTATATAGTAGGTTTTCAATTTTCAAGACGGAGAAGGGCGAGTTTCCAGCCGCTTGCCTCATCACGAACCCACGCGATGTCGGCGACAACAATCTCGCCCGGTCCGCCGATTTCCACCGCTTGACTGCGGCCGCCGCCGATGGCCTGGAGTTTCACGGACGCGGCGTTGGACACCCATAACCGAACCCCGTTCTGGGCTTGGATGTTCAACTCGCCGCCACGAGAAAAGTACTGTTCGGTACGGCCTTGACGGTTGGCCTCACGGAGGATTTCCCAGCGGAACATACAGAAGCCTTGAAACTGTATCTGTAACGTGAATGGATAGGGTGCCGTGCTGGTAAACACCGTTTTGGCGGCAACGGACGGAGCGGATTCGGTTGACGCGGCGACGTTTCCCGCATCCGGGGCGGTTTCGGCACTGTTATGCGCCCCTTGCAGGCTAAACCGTATCCACGCGCCCATAAGCGGCTCGCTGCGGGAATAGTCCTCAAGGCTGATTTCAAGCTCGTTTACCCCGTCGTTGTTGATGTCAACCGAGACCATCTGGGAAAGATTGAGCATAAGCGGCCCGGACGGCGCGTTAATCGTAACCACTTCGCCGAGGTTGGCAAGGCTAAACTTGTAAAGCTCACCGTTTACCGGCACCGTAAGCGAATCACCGGCATAAAAACGCTGTTCGAGGATGCCGCTTTCAAGTACATAATTGGTGGGAACATGGACGGCGGCCTCTTGCTTCGTTTCAGTCCGTCCGCTCTTCCAAAAAAAGAACGCGCCCGCCCCCGCTCCGCCAAGCACGATCACGAGAATGATGATAAGCGGTCCCACTTTCGACGGCCCGGATGATTTGGTGAGCAACTCATTCATCGGAAGCGACTGCTCCTGTATCTTGATGACCTTGAACAGGGAGAGCGTCTCTTGCATGTTAAGCCCCAAATACTCGCTATAATTCTTGAGAAAACCAAGCGCGTAGGCTTCCGCCGGGAACTGGGCAAAGTCCTCCTCTTCCAACGCCGTCAAATAACGCCGCGCGATGTTGGTATCGCGTGCGGCAGATTCCACCGTGAGTCCTTTTTCTTCGCGCGCCCGGCGCAATGTTTCTCCAAGTGATGTCATTAGTCACGATCCCTAAACAAAAAATTATTATAGACATTCGCCGAAGCCGGAGAATCGTAGATGAACCGCTGTTCGGGAATGCCCTGATTGGTTTTCACATTGGTAAAATCAAACTGGATGGTGCCGCCTGCAAGCTGGGTCGCGGCAATCCGCCTGATAAGAAGCGTTTCAGGATCAATACTGAGCAGCAACTCACGAAATCCCGCTCCCCCGTAACGGCTGGTAAGCCTGAGCCTGACGACCCGTTCCCGCGATCCGCCTTCAAGCGGCTCCGGATCCGGCCCCGTACTGTATGCCGCCGCGTAATTCCGCCGCATCATCGAAAGTCCCTGCCCCGTCGCAAGACTCGCGCCGCCTCCCGCAGAAGACCCCACGTCCTGATTGAGAATCGCGCGCATTTCCGGCAGATAGATCGTAAGCACATCCCCATTAAAAACGATCACCTGTTCCGCCGGTGAAGAAAAGTCGATGCGCATAAAAGCCGGTGCCAGGTGGCTCACCGTCCCCGCCATCTCAACCCCGCCGGTCTTGATGACAATATGAGCCTCATAGTCATTAAACGACGCATACCGATTCGAGACCCGTTCCAGATACGCCTCCGCCGTCACAATAGACTGCGCGAAAAGCGGCGCCGCAAGGCCCGTCAAAAAAAGGGACACCGAAAGCCATCGCTTGAACATATTCCTATTATACCAAAAATACTTGTTGGTTGCTAGAGGGCGCAGTACATCGAAAATGGAATCTGCATTAAACGAAGAGCCTGTTCAAAATCTCAGCAAAAAGGGGGATCGGCAATTTGCCGCGTCTCCCCCTGTCAACAACTTAAGCAAAGGGAATATAAGAGTGGTCAACGGATTACACAGATTTTTAGTTTTTTTGTCCGCGAATGTACGCGAATACGCACTGCTGGGTATGTATTATTCGTATTTATTCGCGCCATTCGCGGACCAAAATTCTTAAGTTGTTGACAGGAGAAAACGTGGCACGTTGCCGATTTTTCCTTTTGCCGGATTTTGGAACCGGCTCAAGGTTTATCTCGCGCGCAATCGGAATTGTTCCCTCTTGCCAATTCGCGCAAATTTTTTTATGGTGTACCCATGAATATGGAGAAGTTTACCCTGAAAGCGCAGGAGGCGGTACAGGCCGCCCAGACGCTGGCGCAACAGCGCGACCACGGGCAGATTGAGAACGCCCATCTGCTACTCGCGCTTTTGGAACAGAAGGACGGCGTGGTTCCGGCAGTCATCGAGAAGATCGGCGCGGACGGTGCGTCTCTTAGGAAAGGGCTTTCAGGCATTCTTGAGACATTGCCCCGCGTTACCGGTGAGGGGGCCGCCACGTACCTTTCCCCGCAAGCCTCAAAGACGCTGGCAAAGGCGGAGAACGAGGCGCGTTCGCTGAAAGACGACTATATCTCGGTTGAGCATATCCTCCTCGCGCTGGCAAAGGGTGAGGGGCGGACTCAGGCCCTGCTCAAAGACGCTTCCGTCACCGGGCGGGCCGTGCTTGACGCGCTCAAGTCGGTACGGGGCGCGGCGCGGGTTACGGACGCGAACCCGGAGGCAAAATATCAGTCGCTCGACCGCTTTTGCCGGGATCTCACCGCGCTGGCCCGTGCCGAGAAGATTGATCCCGTCATCGGGCGGGATGAGGAAATCCGGCGCACGATGCAGGTCTTGTCCCGGCGCACGAAGAATAACCCGGTGCTGATCGGCGAACCCGGCGTTGGAAAGACGGCAATCGCCGAGGGACTGGCGCGGCGGATTGTCGCGGGAGACGTGCCTGAGAGCCTGCAACACAAACGGTTGCTCGCGCTGGACATGGGCGCGTTGGTGGCCGGGGCGAAGTTCCGGGGGGAATTCGAGGAGCGGCTCAAGGCGGTGATTGCCGAGGTGCAAGCGGCGGAGGGCGACATCATCCTCTTTATCGACGAACTGCACACCTTGGTCGGGGCGGGGGCCGCCGAGGGCGCAACGGATGCCTCCAACCTCCTCAAGCCCGCTTTGGCTCGCGGCGAGTTGCGGTGCATCGGGGCGACGACGCTTGACGAGTACCGGAACTATATCGAGAAGGACGCGGCGTTGGAACGGCGGTTTCAGCAGGTGTTTGTCGCCGAGCCGAATGTCGAGGACACCATCGCCATTCTGCGCGGCCTCAAGGAACGTTACGAGGTTCACCACGGGGTGCGTATTCGGGATGAGGCCCTCGTTGCCGCCGCTACCTTGTCGAACCGCTATATCAGCGCGCGTTTTCTGCCGGACAAGGCGATTGACCTCGTTGACGAAGCGGCGAGCCGCCTCAAGATGGAGCTCGATTCTCGGCCTACGGAACTGGACAAACTGGAACGCCGTCTCTTGCAACTGTCGATTGAGCAACAGGCCCTCTCCCGCGAGGACGATCCCGCCTCCCGCGAGCGGCTTTCGCGGCTTGAGAAGGAGATCGCCGACGTACAGGCCGACCGGGACGCGATGCGTGTCCGCTGGGAGAACGAGAAGAAGTCGGTCGACGAGATACGCGCCCTGAAACAGCGGATCGAAGCCTTAAAGATCGACGAAGCCCGCTACGAGCGAGAGGGCAACCTAGCAAAGGCCGCCGAGGTGAAGCATGGCCTCATCCCGGAGGCCCAGAAACAACTGGCGGAACTGTCCCAAAAGATGGCGGCGCGGACAGGCCCCTCGGCGGCGGGCGGCGCGTCCCCTCCCCAGAATGGGGAGCCAGGGCCATCTCCCATCGGGACGGACCCAAGGGAAGCCCCTGCGGGGCCTCCCCCGAAGGGGGAGCCGGGGCCATTTCCCATCGGGATAGACCCAAGGGAAGCCGCTGGCGGCCCGCTTCTTCGGGAGGAAGTGACGGAGGAGGACATTTCCGCCGTGGTTTCCGCATGGACGGGCATCCCCGTGTCCCGAATGCTGACCGGCGAACTCCAGAAGTATCTGGAACTGGAGAAGGCACTGGAAAAGCGCGTGGTCGGGCAGGAGGCGGCGGTTACGGCGGTGGCGGACGCGATACGGCGGAACCGGGCCGGCCTCTCAGACGCGGAACGGCCCCTGGGCAGCTTCCTCTTTCTGGGACCGACCGGCGTGGGCAAGACCGAGCTTGCCAAGACCCTCGCCGACTTTCTCTTTAACGATGCGAAGGCGCTCACCCGCATCGACATGAGCGAGTATGGCGAGAAACACTCAGTCTCGCGGCTCATCGGCGCGCCGCCGGGCTATGTCGGCTACGAGAGCGGCGGCCAGCTCACCGAGGCCGTCCGCCGCCGTCCTTACAGCGTTATCCTTTTTGACGAAGTGGAAAAGGCGCACCCGGAAGTGTTTAACGTTTTTCTCCAGTTACTCGACGACGGGCGGCTCACCGACGGGCAGGGCCGCATTGTCGATTTCAAGAACACCATCGTCATTATGACGAGCAACATCGGCTCCGACCTCATTCTGGAGGCGAAAGACAGTGAAACGGTGAGGGCCGCGCTCTCGGCTTTACTCAAGACCCATTTCAAGCCTGAATTCTTAAACCGCATCGACGAGACGGTCATATTCAACCGCCTGGGCCGGGAACAGATCATGGCCATCACCGCCATCCAACTGGAAGAACTGAAAACGCGCCTCGCCGCCCGCAAGATAACGCTGGAAGCCCCCGCCGAGGTGCTGGATTTCCTCGCCGAACGCGGCTACGACCCCCTCTACGGCGCGCGCCCCCTGAAGCGCGTAATTCAAAACGAGATGGCAAACAAACTCGCCAAAGCCCTCATCGGCGGCACCATCCCCGACGGCGTAACCCTGCGGGCCGTCCTCACGAAAAACGAGGGCAGACAAAGCGAGGGGGCCCCTCTCAGACAAAGCGAGGGGATAACTTTTGCGGTCGTGTGACGGATAAGGAACGGGGCGTTTATGGCGGATATAAGGAAAGAATAAGGGGAGGCGACAAGCGAATAAGAAGGGGATGCCCGATGCCGCCGGAGACAGCCCCGCCTGAACCGTTTCCCCGAAAACCGCCTTTCACTCGAGGCTGTTTCAAAACCTCACGCTGCGGTAGAGGGCAGATCTTTCCCAAGGCCATCGGCCGGCGATGGCCTGCTGTTTTTGGGCGGGAATCGGGGCTGTTTGTAACGCCGTTTTCGCCGCTAACCGGGGGCTTTGCCCCCGGTTAGCGGGGCGGAAACACGGACGAGAACGTGAATTGGGGCGAAAAAGGCGTTTCCGACCCTGATCTAGCCGGACGGAGGCTGCCCCAAGTGGACGGGGACAGCCCTCAGCCGCAATATTTGCGCGAAAAATCTCTCCCCAACGCCTTTTTTTATGTATTTCCTCGCCGTACGCCGCGTTTACCCGTGTTTCCCCGCCACGGCACACCGGAAACGGCTCGAAATTCGCGTTTTTTTCGCCTTTTTCCCAGTGGCGCGGGCAGACCTCTCCCGAGGCCATCGGCCGACCGATGGCTCGCCGTCTCTGGACGGGAACATCAAGGTTTTCTATAACGTCGTTTTCGCCGCTAACCGGGGGCTTTGCCCCCGGTTAGCCGGGCGGGGAAGCGGGGGAGGGCTGGTTTTTGGGCGAAAAACTCGTTTTCGCCTCCCAGACTCCCGTCCTTAGGCTGTCCCAACTCAGCGCGTAGGCCATTTCCTCCGGGATTGGCGTCTTTGCCTCCGCCACAACCGCATCCCAGTCCACCTCTTCCGCCCACTCAGGCGGCTCCCCCGCCAGAATCTCCGACCAGTACCGCTCCCCCCAAAGATGCGCCTTTCTTCCCGTCCGCACGTTAAACCGGAGGGAGAACGTTATTAAGGCGTTGAGGTGCCGTTTTGCTTTAATCAAATGGGAAAAAAGCGTGAAAAAGATGAAAAAATCGGGGATAGAACCTAAGTCCTTGAGCGTTGCGCCGCGTACCGGCCCTGTTTGGCTTCTCGTGCTTACCGGATAGTCTTTTATCCACGGGGACAATCGTGTCGGAATACGAGCCCGGAGCGAAGGGGGAGACTTCCCCCAGTCAACAACTTAAGAATTTTGTCCACAGATTGACGCGGATTTTCACGGATTATACCCCGCTCAATCCGTGAAAATCCGTGGACCTTTCTTTTCTTTTTGCTTAAGTTGTTGACCGTGGAGGCTGTTCCAAAGCCCCACGGGACATACGTCTCTGCGGTGATTCGGGGGCGTTGCGGGGGGTCGACCCCCGCAGAGGGGGATAGCGGAGGACGGCTCAAACCATTGCGGGGTATACCCCCGCAATGGTGTGAGCGGGCCGTAGCGAAGGGGGAGACTTCCC
>JAISZQ010000223.1 GCA_031269165.1 Spirochaetaceae bacterium | reverse complement strand
TATCTGGAATCCCATAAAACGGTCACAATCCGGGTTGAAATGGACGAAATGTGGAGTTTTTATCACGATAAGAAGCATCAAATTTGGCTGTGGTGGGCCATTGACCATGAAACAGGTGAAGTTATCGCTTTTTGGTTTGGAACGAGGGAACATGAAAACCTTGATAAACTGATAGAACTGCTTACGCCGCTAAACATAGGGAGTGTCCATACGGACGGTAACTATGCGTATTACGAGCGTTTTTCACGGGAGGTTCTGACTGTTACGAAGAAAAACACGCAAAAGATAGAAAGGAAGCATCTGTCCCTGAGAACCTGGTGCGCCCGGTTAGCGAGGAAAGGCATCCGTTTCTCAAAAACAGAACGGATGCACAAGATCGTTGTGGCCCTGACCATAAACATCTGGTTTTTTGGGAGAATTGGTTTGATACAATAATTTTAGGACATTACCAGCAATCCAGTGGGGGGAGGCCGCCTCGTCTGGATTGCTTCACCCTGCGGGTTCGCAATGACGTGGGGCCGCTCACTAAACGGTACCCGCCCTAAGGTGTGCCGTGTGGTGGGGCTGTCCCCGTCGGTTGCCGCTTCCTAAACAGTACCCGTTCCAAAGAGCGTGCTATTCGGTATTGTCGTTTCGGCCGGGTGAACACCACCGTAAGGCGGCATTGCTACCCTAGTCAGTACCTGTCTGCGGTAATACGCCGCCTTGAGACAGCACGTTACGCCGGTAGCACAGCCGCCTGTAGGTGGCGTTCACCCGGCATATCGACGCGCTATCTAAACAGTACCCGTCCAGAGGCGTGCTGTTTGGTGTTGCTCCCCCCTACCGCCACCCGCCCGCTAAGCAGCACCCGCCCCAAGAGACATACCGCTTGGTGTGCTACCGGCCATCGACCCGCCACCTTACCGCATAGCGCGATTACGCTCCCCTACAGGTGGTTATGCGCGAGAATAGTTGGGGGCTTCCTGGGTTATCTGAACGTCGTGGGCGTGGCTTTCTTTGAGACCGGCGGCGGTGATCTTTACGAATTGGCGGTAGGCTTTGAGCGCGGCGATGTTTTTGCAACCGGTGTAGCCCATCCCTTTTCGCAAACCTGAAACCATCTGGCCCAGAAACGAGCGCAATTCGCCCTTGAAGGGAACGCGGCCCTCGATGCCCTCCGGCGTGGGTTCTTCGTCCTTTTGGATCTGGTAACGGTCGCCCGCACCATCCTTGATCGCGCCGAGGCTCCCCATACCGCGGTATTCCTTGTAGATACGGCCGTCGTAGATGATCTCCTTGCCCGGCGCTTCTTTGAGACCCGCAAAGAGACTCCCGATCATCACCACGTCCGCCCCCGCGCCGATCGCCTTCGTGATGTCCCCGGAAAACTTGATCCCGCCGTCCGCGATAACGGGAATCTTTGACTTGGCCGCTTCCTCCGCGCAATCCCACACCGCCGTAAACTGCGGCACCCCGATCCCCGCGATGATGCGGGTCGTACAGATACTGCCCGGCCCCATGCCGACCTTCACCGCGTCCGCTCCCGCGTCGATGAGCCGCCGCGTCCCCTCTTTCGTCGCCACATTGCCGCCGATGACCGGAACGCCAAACGCTTTCTTAATGCCGCGAATCGCCTCCGCGACGCTTTGAGTGTCCCCGTGGGCCGTGTCCAGCACCACAAAGTCAACTTTGGCCGCCTTGAGGAGGGGAAGCCGCAACGGATAATCCTGCGGAGACACCGCCGCGCCCACGATCAGTCGGCCGCTCGCGTCAAGTGCCGCAACCGGATGCTTGTCGTGTTTTTCCATGTCCTTCACCGTGATAAGCCCGGTAAGTTTTTTCTCGCCGTCAACAACCGGCAACTTCTCGATGCGGTGCTTGTCAAAAGTGTCGCGGGCTTCCTTCACCGTCGGTTCCCCCTCCATCACCACCAGTTCGCGCGTCATCACGTCAACCACGGGAAGATTGTCGTCCCGGCAGAAACGGAGATCGCGGCTCGTGATAATCCCGATGAGTACCCCCTTCCCGTCAACGACCGGCAGTCCCGACACCCGCTTCGTAGCGAAAACCGCCTTCACGTCGCGCACGAGAAGATGCTCCCTCACCGTAAACGGCTCGTCGATCACCCAGTTGAGGTACCGCTTCACGGCGGCAACCTGCCTCGCCTGTTCATCGGGCGCAAGGTTTCGGTGAATCACCCCCGCCCCGCCCTCAAGCGCCAGCGCGATCGCCAGTTTCTCTTCCGTTACCGTGTCCATCGCCGCCGATATAACCGGCACGTTGAGCCGCACCCCCGCGCATAACTCCGTCCGCACGTCGCACTCACGCGGCAGAATCGTTGAGTAACCGGGCAACAACAGCACATCGTCATAAGAATAGCTTTCTTTAAACATACCCATGAAAAACAACCGCCTTCCTTCGCAGAATGAAGTATCATAACACAACGCGCGCGTTTCCGCTAGGGAACGCAAGAGCCCGGCAGGGCAACGTCATTTACGTTGGAGGCTGTTCCAAAACCCAGCAAAAGGGGGAACCGGCAAGTTGCCGCGCCTTCCCCCTCGCTCCAGCCCTTCGGTCTTACGCTACCCCCTTCAACGGGGGTTTACCACCCCCGTAACGCCCCCGGATCACCGCGAGGAAAAAACCTCGTGGGGTTTTGGAACAGCCTCCCTCTTCAAAATGATGCTGGTTTTTCGGCCGTTGTTGGTTAAAAAAGGAAATGCCGTACTGCGCTTACCCAAACATTGACAAATCTGGGCATCCTTATTAAGATGAGGTATCGGTAAACTATGCCAAACAGAAAAGACGTCGCGCTCAAAGCCAATGTTTCCATAACGGTCGTGTCCCGTGTGATGAGCGGCACGGGTTATGTGTCTAAAGAAAAGCGGGAAGCGGTGTTGCGAGCCGCCGAAGAACTCAACTATCGGCCCAGCCCGGTGGCGCGGTCTCTGCAAAACGGCCAAACCCGCCAGATACTCTTTTATCGGGGCAACCTCTCCAGCGCCTACTACCTCGAACTCCACCGGGGCATGATGGACTATGCCGAGCAGCAAGGCTATCTTGTCTGTGTGAGCGGCGGCCTCCACATCGAACGAATCGGCGAACTGTTGATAGACGGCCTTATCCTGCCCACCGAGGCGTATGCCCGCCCCGAATATTTGAAGTATCTGCGGAAGTATCATATCCCCTACGTGGTCATCGGCTATGGCGAGCCTATTCCTAAAAACGTCTACTCCGTAACGGTGGACACCGGCCTTGCCATGCGAAAACTCGTGGAATATGTGCGGCAGAAGGGGCATCGGCGTATCGCTTTCGTGAACAGGGTCGATACCAGTCCCGAAGGCCCCCGCAACAACGCTTTTCATTCCCTGATGGCCGAAGCCTATCACGACAGCCCCGGCAGGATCGAGGATTATATCTTGAATATTCCCGTAACCGGTCATGAAGCGGGATCCGTTGTTTTTTACCAGATGGGCCGCGCGGCAGCGGAGCAGTTTGCCCAAAGAAGACTCGACGCGACCGCCGTGATCTGTTTTAACGACGAGGCAGCCGTCGGCTTTTCCG
Organism: Spirochaetaceae bacterium; assembly: GCA_031269165.1. Lineage (GTDB taxonomy): Bacteria > Spirochaetota > Spirochaetia > Treponematales > Breznakiellaceae > JAIRNN01. The sequence goes on along the minus strand of JAISZQ010000223.1, from coordinate 3,025 downwards.
GCCGCATTGCCACGCTGGGCTATCGTATTCCTGAAGACCTCTCGGTAGCCGGTTTTGACGGCATTGCGCTGGGCGAATACATCACTCCGGCCCTGACCAGCATGGCTTTGCATCCCTACGAGCAAGGGAAAAAATGCGCCGAGGTGATTCTCGACCTCTTGCAGGGTAAGCGGTGCGGCTATAAGCACGACATTGATGTTTCCCTTGTCGAGCGGGAGAGCGTCCGCGCCCGGCGTTAATCATTGGAGCACTATGCAGAACTATTATGAAATGCTCGGTGTCGGGGAGAACGCGAACGGAGCGGAGATCAAGAAAGCGTTCCGCGAGAAGGCGAAACAACTGCACCCGGACATCGCGGGCAAGGATGCCGAAGACAAGATGCGCGTTCTCATCACGGCCTACGAGACGTTGCTCGACGGACACCGCCGCTATGAATACGACCGCCGCCTGGCCCGGTTTGTCAAAACATACGTGTTTGATTACCGGAAATTTTTGCAGGACGAGCCTGACGACCTGAAACTTCAGGCGCGGCTCATTTTTTTCGAGTTGCTGCACGACCGGGGCGAAGACGCTATCAAGGTGTGGCGGGCGCACGGGGCATTGTCGTTTGCGATGCGGAAATACATGGACCGGGAAGACTGGATGGACTGTACGTTTCTCCTCGCGGAGGAACTTGACCGCAGCCAGTCATACCGCGAGGCGTATGCCCTGCTTTGCGAAATCGTGGAAGCGGAAGAGGAGAAACCCTACTTCAAACATTTTGCGGTGGACGTACACGCCTTCTTAAAAAGTTTGACGCGAAAGATAAAATGATGTATACTACGTACACTTAAACCAATTTAGGAGGCATTCATGAACATTGAAGTAAAAGCGGTCGGCTTTGCCATGACCGACGAGGAAAAACAAATCATTGACAAAAAAATCGAGCGTTTCAGGAAGAGCGAGGAGCATCTTATCGACCTCATCTTCACGTTCACCAAAGAAGGCGCCGCCATCAAGGCCGAAGCGGTCATCAACTTTAAGGGCGGCTCACGCGGCCACCTCGACGAACTCGACTACGACCTTAGAACCGCAGCCGACAAACTCGTGGACAAGGTACAGATAAAAATCACCAAAGAAAAGGAAAAGCACACCCTCAAGAGGGTCTGACCTGTTCCCCACGGTCAACAACTGAAGAATTTTTGTCCGCGAATGGGCGCCCATTCGCGGACAAAAAAACGAAAGATCCGCGTAATCTGGGACCATTTTTACATTTCATTAAATTGTATTTTGTACTCATAGTTCAATTTCCGGTGATAGTCGAGTTCTATCAAATCCGTTGGCTTTATCTGGCCGTCCTTTTTCTCAAAATAATGCAAACCGGCATCTTTTAACATCCGGTATACGAATTGCGAACAAAACATGATATTTGGCTTGAATGAAAATTTAAATACAAGACCCAGCACATTATAGGCGTTCCCTTGTTTGTTTATTTCGTGTATGGTGTCAATGATTTTTTGTTTTTGCTCAGGCGATACCAGCAAACTATACACGATGATTGACGCATCCTCTTTTTTGTTGAAGTATTGTATCATTTCCCTATTCAGGCCGGGCGGATATATTCGTTCCCCGCCATTGTAACTGACAATCGTCTTTAATGTCCGGTCAAACGACAAGGAGGCATGATTGTACTGTTTTCCCGTAAACATTGAGATGATTTCACCGGCGGGGCTTCCCGTGTTTGAAATGACAAGGTAAATATGCTCATCGTCCAGTGTTTGATAGGCCGCCTCAAAATACTCGTCGGTAAGGCTCCCCTTGTTGATATAACGAAAAGAATCATGGCGCGGCATATCTTTTAACAATTCGTCAATGTTTTCTTTTGATAAACTGGTCTGTCCTTTTTCCACTATTTTTTTAATCGTATGAATATTTTCAATCATTTCATTAAAAGTAAATACTGTTATATCCTGAACCGAAGGCAGATACCCTTTTTTGTTTTTTGAAAATATTCTGTTCACGAAAAAGGGCGCAAGAACAAATAGTGTTCCGACTATTCTGGACGTTATGGAACCAAACAAGCCGTTCTTTTCAGAGGACATCACCAATGAATTATACACCACCTGAAAGACCATAATCATTCCATATATCCCCGAAACGAGTATTTTTGATTTTATGGTTTTCTTTTTCAGTACGGCATATAACGTCATGGCGAGAAACGTAAACACATACGTCAAGTTAAAAAGCACAAAATTATTCGCGAAAAAAAGAGCCAACAGCGCTATTCCGCCAATGAGTGGCACCATGTTTGTATGCATCATTATTCCTGTTTGCTATGCTACCGGGATCATGCCGTTGTGTCAATGCCTTTTGGTATTGTTATCCCCGTCGGCGGCCGCTTCCTAGACAGCGCCCGCCCCAAGAGGCATGTTGCTTGGTGTGCAACCACGGGAGGTTTACTATGACACAACAACGTCTTTTGACCGACGATGAAGAGGGACATTATGCGGAATTTTGACCGGACCGGCTTACTTGCTAGAATAATCGGAAGTACGTATGATAACGAGGCTGTCGAATTAGTGTCTGTCCACAAAGTCGGTGCGCAAACTAACGTTTGCGTCCTTTGCGGCCAGACATTGCATTTGCATTCGCAAATGCGTTTTTTAAGGAAGTTTGTCCATAATGTGTCTACATTATGGACAAACACGAATCAGTCCCTTTTTGACAGGGATATATCCCCGGCAAACCCGGGACGGACATTATGTGCAGATCACCGGGCAACCCGCTTTTCGCAAACTCCCTGCCTTTTCGACAAGGCCGCCCTGCATGGATTGCTTCACTCTGGCGCCTTCGCAATGACGGCTTTTTTCGCCTCCAATTCTTTTTCCTCGTTAAGCCAAAACTTAGCAAAGGTGCCATTCCCGCCCTTCGCAATAAACTCGTCAAAGAAAACCTGCCGGGATTTTCGGGGAATATCCTTATCCACAATAATATTGCCCAGAAAATACAGCCGGTCTTTTAAGTCCTGTTTTTCCGCCTGCGCCCG
>JAISZQ010000211.1 GCA_031269165.1 Spirochaetaceae bacterium | reverse complement strand
TCCGCAATGCGGGCATTTTACCGGTGCTAATACCATTTTTCCCCTTCCCTCTCTTTGGGTTGTTTGTGTTATTTTATCATGTTCCTTGCCAGTACGCAACACCTTTCGTCCGCGACCGAAAACCGGGCCGGGGGCGAGTTTCAGACGCATCACCCCTTCGGCGGAAAACGCTACGGCGGAAAACTCAAGTCTGCCTGAAAAAATATTCCCCAGCCGCACGGCCTTCGCGCCGTCCGCAAAGTCGTTGCCAAAGCCGGTAAGCGACGCCCCCGCCTCGCCGCCGATTGAGACGGGGCTTCCGCCGCTTCCGCCCAATGAGCCGCCCGTGCCTTCATCGCCAAAGCCAAAGTCGCCCGCCGTTTCTTCATCGCTAAAGCCAAAGCCTTCCTGGGCGGACAGCGGGGGTAGCACGGCATACGCGAGGATCAGAAATCCTATGGTAAAAACAGTGAAGTTTGCGTCCCCATAGTCAAGCGCTTTGTTCCGCCTGTTCATCGCGCCCTCCCGCTTTCAAGGTAGGCCGTGGTGAACACCGCTTCGGGGATTGGGTCGTCGTACTTGATGATGTCCATGGAGATAGTCGTTGACGTGCCCGCAGCCGGCGTGGAGACCTTTGTCCGCGTGGGCGTGTCGCGGCCCTGCACGTCCTTGTAACCCAATGTTTCCATCACCTTTTCCACCGCGCCGCGCTTGTTGTAGAGTTCCTTTTTGTAGGTGCGATAACTGGACTTGTCAACCCAACTGATCGTCTTCGCGTATTGGAAATCGCTGTCCTTGGGCACGGACTGAATGACATAACAGGCGTTGCCGTCCAGCGCCTCCTCGCGGAGAACCGTGTGCGTGTCAAGGCCAATCTCCCGGTCCATTGCCGACATATCGTCGTAGGAAAAATCCGTGCCCATGAAGTTACCGCCGCTTTCCGAAGCCGCGATGCGCCGTACCTTGCCCAGAGCCGGGAGGAAAATCCACTGGTCGCTTTTCCCCGATTCGTTTTCCATCGTCAAAAAGCGCGTCCCCTTTACCGTGGCGGGGCTTTGGAACACAATCACCGTGCGCCCGTACCCGTTAGCCGCGTCCTTCGAATACTGGTCGATGACCCGCTCCGTGGTGCCGCCGTTCTTTGCGGTGATCACCATGCGCGAGCGGCTCGACATCGTGTCCGACTTGATGCGGTCTTTCGCCGCTTGCATGATGCTCATGGCACTGGGTGCCACGGCGTCCTCGGCAAACACGGTTCCTGTGCAGAGCGCGGCCGACAAAACAAACAAAACAAATCTATGCATAGTAACTCCTGTAAAAAAGCGGTATTGCCGCTTATGTTCATCGAATAGGAACGCCTTTTCGTTCATGCGAGTTCCTTCATAGGCGCCGACTTTACGGAACATACAAAGAACATACCGTGCGGCGCGATTCAATGAAAAGCGCATTTCTCTCTATTTTGTCTTAAAATTGGACATTCCGTTCTTTTTTGTCCGGTGTTTGTATAAAATTGAATAAAATGCACGGAGGGCGCCATAGAAAAAGCCGGGGTTGGCAAAATACGGACAGAGTGTGGCGGGGGCGAAGGACGCGCCATAGTTGCCGCGCCGATTTAGGGAAGCGCTTATTATAGTCGTTCTCCTTAAGAATACCTAAAAAAAGGGGGAAGTCTCCCCCTTCGCTCCGGCCGTGCCGTCCTCCGCTATCCCCCTCAACGGGGGTTTCACCCCCGTAACGCCCCCCGCATCACCGCGAAGACTTTCGTCCTGTGGGGGCCAGCCCCCGTATCTCGGCGAGATCAAGGTGTGGAGTTTCGGAAAAGCGAGCCCGCCCGAAACTCCAGAAGCAGGGCGGCGCAAACCCGTAGGGTTTGCGTCCGCAACACCCCCGGTACTTTGGTGTTTGGTATTATAAAGGAGAATCACTATAACTTATTCAGGGGAGCGGGGACTGAACGGGCACGCCGACGGGCTGATACCCCCACGGGACATCTTTTGAAACGCTCGCTTCAAGAGCGGCTTGACACGATTGTTGAAACAATCAATAATCGTCCCCGCAAGGCTTTAATACCGTACCCCAAACGAGGTCTTTTCGGAGCATTTATTCGCACTTCAGATTTGAACCGGCGAAACATAAAAATCGGTGATGGATTCTATGAAATGCCGTAAAAAACATTTCGTTCCGTCGTTTTTTCTCATGCTTTTTCTCGTTATCGGGACGGCCCTTCATGCGGAGAATGCCCGTGCGGAGAATATTCGCGTTTTTTCCTTTAACATCCAGATTTTCGGCAGGGCAAAAATGGCAAAACCCGATGTGGTAAATATTTTGACCGACATCGTCGCTCTTGCCGATATAATCGCTATTCAGGAAGTGCGGACGGCGAACATCGAACCCGTGGAACAATTCATGCGGCTACTCCCCGCGCGTTACGCCTGCGTCATCGGCCCGCGGGAAGGACGCAGCAGCGCGAAAGAACAGTTTTGGATCATCTACGACACCGACAAGGTACGGGTGCTGGACACCGAAACATGGAACGACCCCGAAGACGTCTTTGAGCGAAACCCCTTTGCCGTCTTTTTCCAGACGCTCGACAAATTCGATTTTATCGTCATTGACAACCACATCCAGCCGAGCAACGCCGACAGGGAAATCAGCGTGTTGCCGCAAGTCGTTGACCACTACCGCCGCAATTGGAACGAGACCGACATTCTGCTTGTCGGCGATTTTAACGCGGACGGCAGTTATTACGACGAACGTTTTTTGCGGGACGTTTTCCCCCCTGAGCAATACCGCATCGTCATCTCCAACGAATACGACACCAGCCTCGGCCGGGCGGAAAACACCTACGACCGTATCATCATCACGTCTTCCGCCGTCGAGGATTACGCGGACAAATGCGGCGTTCTCCGTTTTGACGAACTCTACAACTTCGACCAATACACCATCCGTCCCCGCGATGTGAGCGACCACTACCCCATCTGGGCCGAATTCCGCATCGACGCGGACACCGACTAACGCCCCAAAGAGTCTGTTCAAAATCTCCTCAAAGTCTGTTTAAAAACCCAGCAAAAGGGGGAACGGCAACAGGTTGCCGCGCCTTCCCCCTCGCTCCGGTCTACGCCCTACGCTACCCCCTTCAACGGGGGTCAGACCCCCGTAACGCCCCCGAATCACAGCGGAGGCTTACATCCTGCGGGGTTATTGAACAGGCTCTAAGGGGCTTTCCTCGGGCGCGGCGCAGGAGAGGGCGGATTTTCCCTCTCCATGGCCAATGCCCCGAAAGGGGAAACCCGCCTTACTTTGTATCTTTTAGTTCGCTTCGCAAAGGTATCGGGGTTTTATCAACTTCGTCAAGGTTATTGCCGCTGAAATAGTACTTCGTGTCTTTGGCGATGACACCGCTGAGGAGCAGGACGGCGATAAGATTGGGAATGGCCATGAGGCCGTTCAAGGTGTCGGCGATATTCCAGACGATGTCAAGCGACAACAGCGCGCCCAGGAAGGTAACAACGATGTAGAGCAGACGGTAGGGAATGTTGATCTTCGGCCCGAGCAGGTATTCGGCGCACCGCTCGCCGTAATAAGACCAGCCCAGAATGGTGGAAAAAGCGAAGGTGATGAGGCCGAACGTGAGGACAACCTTCCCGACGAGCGGGATTTGCCCAAAAGCCGTATGCGTGAGCAGGCCCCCGTCAAGGTTCTCAAATCCGGCACCGCCTGCGGAGAGCACGGAACTCACGATGACAAGGCCGGTCAAGAGGCATATCACCACCGTATCCCAGAAGGTGCCGGTGCTTGAGACCAAGGCTTGCCGGACGGGATTGCGTGTCTTGGCCGCAGACGCGACGATTGGGGCGGACCCCATGCCGGACTCGTTTGAAAAAAGGCCGCGCGCCACGCCGAAACGCGCCGCCATCATGATCGTCGCGCCGATAAAACCACCGCCGGCCGCGCGGGCTGAAAACGCCGAGCGACAGATCTCGGCAATCGCGGGGATAACAAACCGGTGGTTCACGCCGAGGAGCGCGATGCAACCCGCGATGTAAAGCACCGCCATGAGCGGCACAAGACGGATACAGACCTTGGTTATTGTTTGCAGGCCGCCGATGAGGACCAGCGCGACGAGAACGGCCATCACCGTGCCGCTTATCCAGTTGGGAACCGCGAAGGTTTCGTTGATGAGCTTGGAAACCGCATTCGCCTGAACGCCCGTCCCGATACCAAATGCGGCAAGCGCGGCAAAGAGCGCAAACAACACGCCCAGCCATTTGAGTTTCAGGCCGCGTTCAAGAGCGTACATTGCTCCGCCCAGCATCGCCCCTTTTTCCGTTTTTACCCGGTATTTCACCGCGATGAGCGACTCCGCATACTTTGTCGCGATGCCGAAAACACCGGTGAGCCACATCCAGAGCACCGCGCCGGGCCCTCCGGCGGCAATCGCCGTCCCCACGCCGATAATGTTTCCGGTGCCGATGGTTGAAGCCAGTGCCGTGGTCAACGCCCCGAACTGCGAGACATCCCCGGTACCGTCCTCGTCTTTCGTCACCGAAAGTTTGATTCCTTGCCCCAGCCTTTTCTGAATAAACCCTGTGCGGATCGTGATGAACACATGCGTTCCCACCAGAAGAATGAGCAGCCACGGCCCCCAAACGATGCCATTAACCCAATTTGCAATTTTTTCAAACGTTTCCATACTATGAAACCTCCTTAAACAGTTTAACGCGCATCACTTTATCTGGCAAGGGGGCGCGTTGCCTCATCAAAAATGTTACCGAAAACGGCCTATGCCTCAAATAGAAAATGAGCCTGTTCCAAAACCTCAAGTTTTGGAACAGCAACCTTTAAAAAGTGCCGTTTCATAAGGCTTTAGCCTGAAAAACGGCAATAGCCGAAGGCGTCAGCCTGTCAAAACTCGCTCGTGTTTTGGAACAGGCTCATCTGATTGATGTAACCAAATCACGGTTAAATATTTGTTGGGATATGTTCAACAAAGTTCCGTTTTCATAGAGCGCGTCCAGCGCGTTATTGAGCGCGTCCGTAAGGGCGTCATTTCCTTTTTTCAGGCAAATACCAATCAATTCATCAGACGGGCCTTGCCAAATAACTGCAAAGGGACTGTTTTCTTTTCCCGTATAGTCATAGGCCACGATATTATCAACCGCAATCAAATCAATTCTTCCCCATTTGAGATCATCAAAGCAATTGAGTATTTTATCATAAGGAAATGATGAAAAAGGCACCCCTTTATCACGTAACGTTTGAGTAAAGTAGTGCGCCGTTGTGTCGCTTTGATAAGCAACACGAAAACCGGCAATGTCTTCAGGTTTTTCAATCTTTAGGGAAGAACTTTGAAGAGCAACGATCGTTATCGCGCTGTCGATATAAGGTTTTGTGAAATTGTACCGTTCTTGGCGTTTCGGTAAAATAGTAATATTCATTGCTATATCATACTTGTCGGTATTCAGTCCGGCCATAATCCCTTCCCAAGCGGTATCAATAAAATTTGCCCGAAGCCCCATCTTGTCGGCAAGCGCTTTTACAAGTTCAATATCAAATCCAATAAGCGTTTTTCCGTCAGCATCGTAGTATTCCATTGGCGGATAGCCAACTTCAATACCGACAGACAGCACCCCGTCTACAAGACTCAGTCCTTGAGATTGTTGTTTCTGCTTGGTACATCCATTGCACAGAACACCAAGTATAAAAAAAGAAAAAAGCGTTTTAAGCATCAATTTCATTGTTTTCTCCTATCGAGAAATAAATGAGGCTGTTCCAAAACCTCACGTTTTGAAAGGCACACAAAGCGTGCCCGGCAAACTTTGTTTACCTCAAACTTTGTTTGCCCAGCAACCTTTAAAAACGCAGTTTCGTAAATCTTTAGCCTGAGAAACGGCAAAGCCTCTGGCTCAGCCTGTCAAAACTCGCTCGTGTTTTGAAACAGGCTCAAATGGTTTCGTTGAATCAGTCTGCTAGCCATTCTGGCGAAAAAGAGGTATCATGTGAATAGGAGAAAATTATGGTGACACCTATGCAAACACGTTACAACAAACTGGGCCCGAGGCTGGCGGAAACTTTGCGGAAGCATCATTTCGAGGCGTGGTATTTTGAAGAAACCGGCGACGCGCTCGACAAACTCTATGCGCTCGTCCCGGCCGACCACACGGTATCCTGGGGCGGTTCCCTTTCGATAGACAACGAGGGCGTACAGGCCGCGCTGGGCAAGAAAGGCTGCACGCTCATCGACCGCGACAAGGCCGCAACCCCGGAAGAGCGCGTCGAACTCCAGCGCAAGGGGTTGCTCGCCGACACCTTCTTGGGCAGCGTGAACGCCATCGCCGAAAGCGGTGAAATCATCAATATCGACGGCTTCGGCAACCGCGTCGCCGCCTACATCTATGGGCCCAAACAGGTGGTGCTGCTCGTGGGTCTCAACAAAGCCGCCAAGACCCTGGACGACGCGATGGTTCGCGCCCGTACCATCGCCGCCCCGCTTAACATGCAGCGTTTCGCCGGCCAGTACCCCGACGCTCCCTGCGCGAAAACCGGTTCCTGCGGCAACTGTTCCGCGCCTGATTCAATCTGTTCCTACATCACCATCATGCGCCTCTGTCGGCCGGCGGGCCGCATCAAGGTCATTCTCGTGGGAAAAGACTTAGGGTTATAACGGGAGGCTGTTCCAAAACCTCAAGTTTTGGAACAGCAACCTTTAAAAGTGCAGTTTCGTAAGGCTTTAGCCTGAGAAACTGCATGAGCCCGTCAAAACTAACCGAGTTTTGACGGGCTCACGGGACAACAGCATCGTGGCGGACAGCAATTCGCCACAGAAACGTGGAGGGTAACTATGGCGCGGGAAGCGATCATTGAACGGAAGACGGCGGAGACGGATATTCGGCTCAGGCTCAATCTTGACGGGACGGGTATTGCGGAGATTTCCTATCCGGCGGGGTTCTATGCCCACATGATCACGTTGTTTGCAAAACACGGGATGTTCGACATTGAGTTGAAAGCCCGTGGCGATACCGGGGTTGACGACCACCATCTTGTTGAGGATACCGGCATTGTGCTGGGACAGGCGCTGAACAAGGCGCTGGGGGAACGCCGGGGCATTCGCCGTGCGGGGAGTTGCCTCTACCCGATGGACGAGACGCTCGCCCGTGTCGCCGTTGATCTCGGCGGCCGTCCCTATCTCGTGTTTGAGGCAGGGCTTCCCCCCGACGATCTCTGCGAGGACTTTTGGCGGGGCTTTGTCAACCATGCGGCTCTCGCGTTGCACATTGATGTTTTGCGCGGCCGGGGCATCCACCACCGGTGCGAAGCGATATTCAAAGCCGCCGCCCGCGCGCTCCGCGATGCGGTGGAACATGACCCCCGCGCCGGAAGCGCCATCCCGTCCACCAAAGGCGTGCTCGTTTAGCCTTCGTGCCGTTTGGTAATGTTGTGTTCTACAAGATAACGTGTCGATACGCCGGGTGAGTACCACTGTCAACAACGTAAGGATTTTGGTCCGCGAATGGCGCGAATAAGCGCCATTGGCGTTACGAATAATACATACCCATCAGCGCGTATTCGCATACATTCGCGTACATTCGTGGACAAAAAAACTAAAAATCTGTGTAATCCGTTGATCACGCTTATATTCCATTTGCTTAAGTTGTTGACAGTGGGTGAGTACCGCCTGTTGGCAGCGTCTGCCGGGAGTTTGTCCATAATGGGGACCCAAGCAAATGGCGACTCAGTTGTATCAACTTTTTCTGTTTTGTGGTATAACGCAGGGTATGAAAAATTTTGAAGAACGGCTTGGCCGGCTTGAGGAGCTTGGGGCTCTGGTGAAAAGGAACGATATTCCGCTTGACGAGGCACTCGCCGCGTTTGAGGAGGGGATCAAACTCTCGCGGTCGCTTGAGAAAGACCTTGAAAAAGTTGAAAACCGTATCGAGATTTTGACGAACGGCACGGAGGAGGATGCGCCATCCGGGGACGGCGGGCCGTCTGGGGATGGAGGGCCGTCCGGGGATGGCGCACCATCCGGGGACGGAGTGCCGTCCGGGGATGGAGTACCATCCCTTGAGCTTTTTTCTTTCGACAGAGCGTAGACGGTGGCGCGAATCCAAGTCCTGCCGCCGGAAGAAGCCCGAAAAATTGCGGCAGGGGAAGTCATCGACCGCCCGGCGGCACTCGTCCGCGAGTTCATCGACAACGCCCTCGACGCGGATGCGAAGAACATCGAGGTTTCTATCGAGGAAGGGGGCATCCGTCTTGTGGAGGTTTCCGACGACGGTATCGGGATGGACCGGGACGACCTTGCCCTCTGTATCGAGGATCACGCGACGAGTAAGATCACCCGCCTTGACGACCTCGGAACCACGAGGACGCTGGGATTCCGGGGCGAAGCGTTACCTGCCGCCGCCGCCGTTGCGGAGTTGGAAATCGTTACCAGCCGGAAAAACGAGGCGGCGTGGCGGCTCTGCGCCCACAACGGGACGGCCAAACTTGACGGGGCGGCGCGGGCGGCGGGTACCACCGTGCGTACCCGCTTTCTGTTCGACTATATTCCGGCCCGCAAGCAGTTTTTGAAGCGGCCTTCGAGCGAGGCGCAACTCTGTAAACAGGTCTTTCTGGAAAAGGCGGCCGCTTTCCCCGGCGTTCAGTTCCGTTTCATTCAAGACGGGACGCTCAAGGTGTTTTTGCCATCCGGGGTCAGCCTCAAAGACCGATTCGCCGCCGCATTCAAACTGGATCAATTTCTTCCATTGTTACACCACATCGCGGGCAGGGGCGCGGGGTTTTCTTTTGCGGTCATCGTGGGCGGTCCCGGCCTTTCACGGCCGGACAAGAAACTCCAGATGGTCTTTGCCAACGGGCGGCGCATCCAGGACTGGAGTTTGCAACAGGCACTCGAAGCCGGATTGCAGGGCGGTTTTCCCAACAATGAGCATCCGGTCGGCGCGATCTTCTTGGACGTTGACCCCGAACGGGTAGACTTCAACATTCACCCGGCGAAACGAGAGGCGAAGTTCCGGCAAGCGGGCGAAATTCACCACGCCGTTACCACGACGCTCCGAGCGTTTTTGTCCGAGTTGCTGAGAGGGCGGTCGTTCACGTTGCCCGAATGTTCCGCGCCTTCTCTGCCCTTTAGCCGGACGCCCAGGCAGACACCCGGCCGGACGTTTTATCCGGCGCAAGGAAACGAAGGAAGGGAGCCGGACGGGAAAGATGGGGCGGCAGACCAAGCGAGCGCGTTGGCGGAACAAGCCCTCTACGAGGATGCCGAGCCGGTTGATTCAGGCGAGTCGGTCATTGCCGCCGAGTCCGCGCCGCCCTACGGAGTGCTCACGTTTGTGGGGCGGCTCTGGGGCGTGTTTATCCTCGTGGCAAAGGGCAACCGTCTCTACCTTATCGACCAGCACGCCGCCCACGAGCGCATCCTCTACCAGCATTACTTGTCCGAACCCATTTCCGGCGAGAAGTTGCTCATCCCGTTGACGTTCAATGCGGAAAGTGCCGAGGAGGATGCTTTTTTACGCGAACACCGGGAAGCGCTTGCCCGGCGGGGGCTTACGATTGAACAGGACGCGCCCCACGTATGGCGGCTTACGACCCTGCCCGCAGGCTGGCGGGCGACCGACGGCCAGACCATCGAAGCGGTGCTGGCCCTCCCCAGAACCGGGACAAACTTTGTCGAAAACTGGGCCGCCAGTTGCGCGTGCCACACGGCGATCCGCGACGGCGCCTTTCTCGATGAGCGTACCGCCCTCGCCCTCGCCCAGGAAGCGATGGATATGCCCGATCATCATTGCCCTCACGGCCGCCCCATCTGGGTGGAAATCATGCGGGAATCCTTGTTGAAAGGGGTAAAGCGGCTGTAATCACGGTGAACCACGAACCAACACGAACGGAGCAAAAAGAGTGCGAAGAAGGAGGCGCGTGTCTGTTCGTGAGGGTGCGGGCCAAAGGTCTATTGGGTTAATGCTCGAGGCTGTTCCAAAACCGTGCGCTAACGCGCACGGTTTTGGAACAGCAACCTTTAAAAACGTAGTTTCGCAAGGCTAGGAGTCTGTGGGACTTAGCAAAAAATTA
>JAISZQ010000196.1 GCA_031269165.1 Spirochaetaceae bacterium | reverse complement strand
CGCCCCCGAATCACAGCGGAGGGTTGTGTCCCATGGGGTTTTTGAACAGGCTCTAAGGATTCTTAACCGCAGATTACGCGGATTTGCACGGATTTAATCCGCCCGTCATTGCGAGCGAGCGGCACATTGCCGAGCGAAGCAATCGGCTCAACGCTCCGCGTTGAGCTTGGGTGAAGGCATTCCTCGGCCGGATTGCTTCGTCGCTATTGGCAACGCAAGTTGCCACCTCCTCGCAATGACACCCTCACCTCTTATCCCTTAAATCAGCGCAATCTGCGGTTCCTTTGGTTTCCCTTTTTCTTTCCATGTGCTTAAGTTGTTGACAGTGGTACGCTATCGGCTAAGGCCGCCCCAAACAGCACGCTCTTTGGGGCGGGTGCTGTTTATCAATTCATCGCTATTCGTATGCTGGACAATTGGTTTTTGCCGTTAAATTTAAATACCAATACTTTATTATTCAGGGTAAACCACATCTCCCGGTCTTTTGAGGAACGGAAAAATGAATCATCGTGTTTTGTTATGGAGGCGCTAAAAACGCTTTCTATTTTTTTCCGGTCGTCTCCAATGGAAACATTACCATTGTAGATGACCTCTTTTGAATTCAGTATTATTTCTGATACAAGCACTTTCCGGTTGGCTTGGGAATAATAGGCGATAATGTTGTAATAGGGGTAATTGAACCCTTTAACTTTATCCCCTGCGGTATATTCTGAATAATTATAAAAATAATTGTCTTCTTCATCCTCGTGATACTTCCGTTTATCTTCAAATCGTCCCCTATGTTCCATGCGTCCCATGTGATCCTGAGAAAACTCCCGGATAGGATTGCCCAAATGAGCAAAGAGCGCGTCAAAATCAGTGTATTCGCTTAGGGGGAGGATAATGTCTTCCCGCAAAAAAGGATTGTTACAAAAAAGTTCCGGGCTCATCGTTTGAACGTTGTCCAAACGTTCCGCCCCCCTATCGTGGCCGCGCAACGCAAACCGTACCATAATTCCCGCTATCAATAGAACGAGAATCACGGCAATAGGAAGCATGATAATTTTCCGGTTAAAGTTGACGGTAATAACCATGCCAACTTCGCAATGAGGCGGCTTGGGCAACGACCCTATCTTCCCGTTGTTAAACAAAACAATACATTTGGCATTATCAATTTCAACCACAACGCCTTTCATGTCAATTTCCTCCTGCAATAAAATCATTATCCATAAATTGCGGCATAAAGGTGCGAATATACGGATAGTCGCCTTGTAACAAAATAATAACGGCAACAAGGTAATGACGGTATTTTTCCAGCATTTTTTGTGAAAACCCCCTGTTGACGGACAACTCGGTAATCGGCAACTGGCGTTTTTTGATGATACGTTCGGCAAGGCCCGGAGTCGCGGTAATGCTTTTTATCACCGCAAAACAGGCCCTGCGGGAACGCTGCTGTTTTGGACATTTTTTTTGCAATAGTTTCCAGTTAAAACCCCAGCCGGAAAATTCTTTGTTTACCTCCGTAATTTCCCTGCTCAGATTTTCTTTTTCTTTCGCGCTGTCATATACATACCGCGATGCTTCATATTCCCGTTCCACGGCGTTTTCATCGTTGTTTGAAGTGCCAAAGGGAAATGAGAAAAAACGTTTTTGTATTTTCGTTTCTCTTCGGACGGTATCAAGGCCGGTGCCGTATTACCGTTCCGGCATAATTGATAAAAGCGCCGTCTCCTTCGCGTATGTTTGAATCGTACGTTTGAACCGCATGGACAAAGGCGAGCATCGCTTCGGTTAAAACGTCCTGCCGTTGCTGCGCCTTGAAGAAAACAACCGCCGCGCACTTTTTGATAAACGGCGTATATTCAAGGATAAGCGTGTTGAGGACACGCTTATCCCGTTTGGCGAGTTCCACTTTTTCGACAAGAGCGCGCTCCATTGGTTTGACAACAGTACCGGATGAGGATAACGGCGTCAAGTCGTAGCGCGGCTAACGCAGGTTCAGGCCAGTATATGTTTTCCCGTTGAGGGTCATATCCGCAACATCTAACTTATAGAAGTTGGTGGCAAGGGGAATCTGGTAAGCGGTTCCCTTGAGCGTTACCGTCGCGCCCTCTTTCAACCCGTCGACAAAGCCGACAAGACCGCGCAACCTGTGCGGATAGTAGGTCTTTCCGCTTTGCACAACGGCGATTTCTCCGTTGACAAGCTGGAGTGCCCCGCTCACGGTAACGGCCTCGCCCACCGAGAATGACCACGACTGGCCCTTGTTGCGGTGGCCGTGGGCGGATACAACCCCCGCGCAGACAAACGCGATAAGGACGGCTAAGACAATTCTTTTTGTATGTTTCATCGAACATACCTCCTGAAAAAAAGTTGTAGGGGCCTTGCGGCCTCTCTCTTATAGAATACGAAATGAAGGCGGAAAAAACGGGGGGTGAGGTCCCGCTGTCAACAACTTAAGGATTCTTAACCGCAGATTACGCGGATTTGCACGGATTTAATCCGCCCGTCATTGCAAGCGAGTCGCCCGTCATTGCGAGCGAAGCGAAGCAATCCAGGGTGAAGGCATTCCTCGGCTGGATTGCTTCGTTGCTATTGGCAACGCAAGTTGCCACCTCCTCGCAATGACACCCTCACCGCTTCTCCCTTAAATCCGCGTAATCTGAACCGCCATATATGGCGCGTCATCAGACGCAATCTGTGGGCCATTCTTATTATTCTGTTTGCTTAAGTTGTTGACAGTGGGAGGCGCGGCAACCTGTTGCCGTTTCCCCTTTTGCTGAGATTTTGAACAGGTTCTTAAACCCGTTATCCGCCGGTTTCTTGAAAACCAAATTTTAACATGGTTGACAAACTAAATGCGTGTCGGTTATTATATATTTAGTTAGTTTACGCTAACTAAATAATTTTATTGGAGGTCATAATGACAAAGAAAACGCTGATGATTTTGGCCGTGGCCCTTTGCGCCACGATTTCTGCCTTTGCCGGTGGGAACAAGGAAGGCGTTGCGGCTTCCGCCTCAAGCCTTGCCGGAGATAATATATCCGGTACGGCGGGTGGGACGGCCCTTCGTTCGCGTGCGGGAGGCTGGGAAGATATCGACGGTCTTTCCAGCGCCAGCATTTTACGGGTAGACCGGAGTAAATTCGGCTATATCGACAAGAACGGCATGGACGGCTATCGCATCAAAATAGTTGATGTGAGCGATCCGGCAAAGACCGTCCGTGAAGGGCTTGTCGGCGGAAGCGGGAGGAATGTAGCCATGTGGGCCGCCGGTACTGACGGGCGCATAGTCCTCGTGGAGGCCGATGAGTTGGGCCGCCAGGATTACACGGGGTATAACATTGTGGTATACGATCAGGACTTGCAGCCCATCAAAAGTTTTCCCTATGGGAATCAGGTTGGCCTTGCGGAGGCGCACCGGGCGCGGCCCCTGAATCACCGTGAGCCTATCATTGCCCTGACGGATAGGTATGCTATTGCCGGTTGGCAGGATAAATCCCCGGTGGACACCGATCCGGCGCCCAACTTCATCAGCATATATTCCCTTGAGGATGACAAGGCCGGTCACATTCCGGTTTCCGGTGATACGGTTCATCTAAACATCGGCAATTTAACCGGGTTCGCCGCCCAGGGTGATTATATCATCGTGGGGGGAAGCGCGGGAACCAAGGTGCTCAGGATAAACGCATCGGGCCAGGCCATTACCGCCGCTGTGGTTGATTCTGTTCCCCAGACCCCCGGCTCCCATTGGATACAGGATAACCGGAACTATGTGCTGGAATCCGTGGAGGGGAACGGTACAGTACGGGTATGGAAGTGGAACGGAGCAAACGCGCCTTCTCTTGTGGGCGTCGTAACGGCTGATGCCACATCGGGGAGTGTTCAGGCCGTGTCTTTTGACAATGACAACCCGGGAGAGGCGTATCTTTTGGGCAAAGTGGCAAACGCAAACGCCGGTAATGTCTATCGCATTGACCTGGCCACCGCTCAAGCCCTAAAACTCTTTACGATTCCCGATGTCGTGGCCGGTGGCGCATTGACCGGTATGTGGACCATCCAAGTGGAGAGTTCCGGCGCGGACACGTGGTACATCGTGGGAGGAGCCATTGGTACGGCCCCCAATGATAAAAACGGCGTTCTCGTGATAAAGAATCCGCCCCTTGACGGCAGCAGTATCACCGCCGCTCATCTGAGCGCCAGCCTGCTTGACTTCCCCACCCCGGCGCGGAGCATGAAGGCATTCAAGAGTTCAGGGAATATTGTATACGTGACCAAAAACCACATGAGCCGCAATTATCCCGTATTCTCGCGCTATATGCTACGGGCTATGAGTGTAAACGGTAACTAAGGGGATAGTGTTTCTCTCAAAGAAATATAAAGAGGGGGACGTTTCCCCCTTCGCTACAGACGGCTCAAAACCGCGCCGCACTTTGTGCTTATGCGGTTTTGAGCCGCTTGCTTTGCAAGCGCGTCTTCTGCTATTCCCCTCTACAGGGGACAAAACCATGCGGTGCATGGTTTTGTGGGCGTACCCCAAGCGTCCACGGACGGACGCAGGACTGAAGCACACCAAGTGTGCCGCACACCTACGGTGTGCCACGCCCCGGCCCGGAAGTCCGAAGCAGGATGCTGAGGGCTGTAGGGAACCCCCGTAACGCCCCCGAATCTCAGCGAGGAAGAAATCCGGCGAACCATTTTTTTTACAAAGAATTAACATGGCCTTGATAAGACGCTGACAAAAAGCCGTTACACTGCTCCCATAGGAGAATGCTTATGAAAACTTACTTGTTACTTGCCGTACTGCTGGCCACCGTGGGTCAGATTTACGCTTGGTCAGCCGCCGAAAGGGGGAACCTCGCAACCGGGATGAACGGGCGTTTAAGCCACATCGGCGGCTATTTCACGGGTAGCGTGAATGAAGACGGCGGAATCGCGGAAATCGTACAGTACAACCGGGATGCCAAGCGCATCTATGTGGTAAACGGCACCCTTGGGAGCCTTGACATTGTTGATGTCAAGAATCTGCGTTCGGGGAGTTTTACGTCCCTGAACGTGTACCGTCGGATTGACCTGCGCGGCATGGGTACCGCCCACGGCTTTGAATACGGGGACCTTACCAGCGTCGCGGTCAGCACAAAAAACGCGCTTGTCGCTCTGGCGGTTCAGCACAGGGATTACGCCGCCCCCGGTTACATTGTTCTTACGGATTACGAGGGGGACTATGTGCGGCATTACAGCGCGGGAGTTCAGCCCGACATGATCTGTTTTACCGGGGATGAACGGTATGTTCTTACCGCCGACGAAGGGGAGCCCCGGGAAGGATATTCCGGCGGGGCCGTGGATCCTTCCGGATCCGTTACCATTCTGGATATTTCCCGTAACGAGGTACGGATCGTCGGTTTCGGCAGTTTCGACGCGCCGGAGGAACGGGCCGCCCTTATCCAAAGAGGGGTGATCCTTAATGCGGGGGCAAAGCCGTCCGTGGACTTGGAACCTGAGTATATCGCCACGAGCAATGACAGCCGCACTGCCTGGGTTTCCCTTCAGGAGGCAAACGCTCTGGCAGTCCTCGACATTCCCCGTGGAACGTTTACCTCTGTTACGGGCCTCGGCTTTAAGAATCACTATCTGCCCACAAACACCATCGACGCGTTCAAAGACGGAAAGGCGGAACTTGCTTCCCAAGACCTGTTCGGCGTGTATATGCCCGACGGCATTGCGACGGTCACCATTGGCGGACCGGAGTATGTCATCACCGCCAACGAAGGAGACGCCCGTGAATGGGGGGCCGGGGATCATGAGTATGCGGATATTACTTCGTTGAACATCGGGGACTCTAAGATAGACGTTCTGGACAATGCCAAAAAAGATGGTCTGGACGAAAACAAAACCTTGATTTTGGGAGCGCGGTCCTTTTCGATTTGGGAAGTCCGGGGGAAAGACTTGAGACAGGTGTTTGACAGTGGGAATGATTTTGAGACTATTACGGCGGCGCAATATCCCGACACCTTCAACGCATCTCATACGAATAACGATCTGGATAGTCGCAGCGGCAAGAAAGGGCCGGAGCCCGAATATGTCAGCGTCCTCAGAATCGGGCAGAAGACCTACGCCCTTATTGGGCTTGAGCGTATTGGCGGCGTTATGATGTACGACATATCAGACCCGTCTGCGCCGGTTTTTTACGATTACCTTAACACCCGTGATTTTTCAAAATCCAGCCTGGCGGAGATGGGCGATCTGGGCCCGGAAGGAATATGCGCCGTAGCGGCGGAGGACAGCCCCACCGGGCGGCCTCTGATCTTTACGGCCAACGAAGTTTCAGGAACCATCGCGGTATTTGAGGTAAAATAGGCCGCATGGTTATCGTTTCCGGCTGTCCGGCAAAGGATGCCGTGGCCGGAAACAAATGAAGATACCGAGGAGCACGCTTCTGGGTTGAGCCCCCTGTGCGAATCAATCGTACCGCAGACAACGAAAAAAGGCGGGGTATGAAAACCCCGTTTTTTTCGATAAACTATAAAGGGGAGGCTATTATGTGGATCGTATACGCTTTGTTGTCGGCCTTTTTTGCGGCCCTGACTTCGATTCTGGGAAAGATCGGCGTTGAGAACATAAACTCCAATCTGGCAACGGCAATTCGCACCGTTGTCGTTATTGTCATGGCATGGGCCATCGTGTTTGTCACCGGAAAACACCATGACTTGGCAACCCTGAGCCATAAAAACGTGCTCTTTTTGATACTTTCCGGCATCGCGACCGGCCTGTCGTGGCTCTGTTATTACCGGGCTTTACAGATTGGAGAAGCCTCAAAAGTCATGCCGGTTGATAAATTCAGCGTGGTTATCGGCATGGTCTTAGCCTTTATCGTGTTAAAAGAAACCATGACGATAAAAACCATTATTGGCGGCGTGTTCATTACCGTGGGGACGCTTGTTTTAATATTTTGAGGGAAACCTGACGCATTCGCATTTATTCGCGGACATTCGCGGACCAAAAAAACTAAAAATCAGACGCCGTTTACGGCGCAATCTGCGGACAAAAATCCTTACGTTGTTGACAGTGGGAGACTTCCCTTCCTGAATGTCCGTCCGCTGTTACCGGGGGGCTTTTTATGGTATGATGGCCCATGCGCCTTTCCGATGTCATTATCGTTCTTTCGCGTCCCGCCGAGAGCGGCAATGTCGGGGCGGTGTGCCGGGCGATGAAAAACATGGGGCTTTCCAAACTCAGGCTTGTCGCGCCGGAGATAAACGACACGGCGGCGTTGCTTGCGCGGGCGGTTCATGCCGGGGACGTATGGGAACACGCGCAAACCTTTGACACGCTTGCCGACGCGGTTGCGGACTGCGCGATTGTCGCGGGGACAAGCCGTCGGCGCGGGCACAAACGCAAGGCGATAACGATGAACCCGCGTGAGTTGGCCGGGTATCTTGTCGGGCGGGAAGGCAACGCGGCACTGGTTTTCGGCAACGAGCGGACGGGTCTCGAAACGGCGGAACTCGCGCTGTGCAACCTTGCCTCGCATATCGACGCGGACTTGAGGTTTCCCTCGCTCAACCTCTCCCATGCGGTACAGATTTATGGTTACGAGTTGAGGGCGGCGCTCAACGCGGTATCGAACGCGGCGAAAGAACCGCTTGGACACTGGATGCCGATTGACCGCGCCGCCACAGACACGCTGGTAACCTCGATCAGCGGCTCGCTTGCAAAAATCGGGTTTTATCGCTATCGGGGACGCGAGGAACAGGAAATTTTTTTCCGCGATCTCATCAACCGCGCCGGTCTCACGGTGAACGAGGCCCGGTATCTGGGAAATATTTTTGCCAAAGCCTCAAAACTTGCCGAAAACGATCACGGTTAATCGCAGATATAGGGCGGACGCGCACAGATTTTCACTCCCTGTCCTTCTTCATCCGTGCCGCCATATATCCGCGCCCGTGGTTCCCCCGTGATAAATTCCCTTTTTAAAGATTACTGTTCCAAAACTTGAGGTTTTGGAACAGCCTCGATTAAGCCCCGAACCGGCTCTTGTCCGCCCAAAGGCCTAGCGCCGGGTTGGGAATATAGTAGATCTCTTCACCGTCGACCGTGTTGAAGCCGGGGACCAGTTTATCGGGGTCGTAGCGGGCAGCCGCCTCCTCGTAGGGACGGTAGCGGAAACACACACCTTCGACTTCGGCCTTGGTGAGATGACGGGTACCGTAGGTGATCGAAAAACGGCCGTCGCTTGAGCCGTGGATCAGGTGAGCGGCAGCGGAGAGGTTGTTCCGCAAGTCTTCGTTTGTGGCGCATTGCTTGATGATCGTCTCGCGACCGGCATAACCGTATTTGCGGATGAGCCCGTCAATCGTGGGGTCCTCGCCGAACTTGTCAACACCAGGTGCCAGCACGATGAGCTCGCCTGCGTCCGCAATCGCCATTCGGGTACGATAGACGCTCTTGTTCCCCACCCACGTACTCTTAAACTCGCCAGGATCAAGAAACACGACCACCTTGTTAAGCGGCTTCTCGACAAACGTCAGGTTCGTCTGCTGGGCGTGAGCCACGGCTTGCTCGAAGTACGTACGCTCCTTCCCGATGTAGAGGCCGTGCGTATGAATCTTCCCGCCGGGCGCAGTCGTCACCGTAAACACGTAACCCAGCGGCAGATCTTTAAGGTAATGCTCGGCGGCATAGTCGAACACCTTGCGCACCGGCGAATGATCGCGGCCCATCATGCGTTCCATGCCGTAAAACGCGCCCAGCATATGCGAGCCATTGATCATCGACGACCCGCCGCAACCGACAAAGATGTTTTTCGAGTGGTTGGCCATGCCGACAACCTCATGCGGCACCACCTGCCCAATCGAAAGAATCAGGTCGTAGCCCTCCCAGAGTTTCTCGTCCACCTCGACATCAATCGGCGTGGTCACGAGCCCCTCGCTTACCGCCGCGACAAAATCACCAGGCACTTGCCCCAGCCTCTTGTTGCCGCTCCGCCAGTTGTGCGTAACAAACCGCTCGTAGGGAATATCCCCGTACATAGCGGCGCACTCCTCCCGCGTAATCGCGACATGCGTCCCCACCGCGACCAAGAGGTCAACCTGGCACGTCCCTTCGAACAAATGGTAATACTCGTTCGCAATCCGCCCCGCGTTGGAATGATACCGCGTAATATCCGGCACGATGAGCAACAGCCGCCCGATCCCCCGGCAATCCGCCACCGACTCCTCAATCGCCACCGCCAGCGCCTCGTTCGATATACCGCCGCCGTCCTGTTCTTTCACCACCACATTTTTCATCGCATACTCCCTTAAAAAGTAACTATTCAGTTGAGGGAGCGTGGCGGTTTGCCAATACAAACTGCCGACCCCCTCGTTCCTGCAAGGGACACTGCCCCCGGGGACGTCCCCCACAACCCCCGAAGGCTTTGACCCCGCCCTCTACTATAATAAGGGTGATTTTTCCCGTTGTCAACAAGTTTTTGACCCCTTTCAGGATAAACGCACAGCAACTCGTAACGTAAGATTACCCCGATTAACGCAGACTTTTATACCAAAAATCATCTTAAATCGGTGAAAATCCGCAGACCTTTCTTTTCTTTTTGCTTAAGTTGTTGGCAGGGGGAAGTCTCCCCCTCGCTCCAGCCACGCAAACCCCTACAGATTCCAAAGGGTTTGCGCGTCTTCCGCTACCCCCTCTGCGGGGGACACCCCCGCAACGCCCCCGAATCACCGCGCGCGGTGCGCAAATTGAAAATAGTAAATGGAGAATGGAAAATGAATGGAATGAGGGGTAACCGCGAACGAACGCGGATAAGCGCGGCGAGCCCCCCCCCCCCGTCATTGCGAGGGCGTAGCCCGAAGCAATCCAGACGGAACCGCAGACTTTCGCGGATCATGCGGACCTTCGCGCCCCTCAATCCGTGAAAATCCGCTTCTATCCGGCGCAATCCGTGGTCAAAAATGCTTCCCTTGTTGCGGTAATAGCCGTTTTTTCGTTAAATCTGCCTACTTGTAATTTTTTTCTTGATGTGATATACTTATAGTATGCTTTTAACACGGGCGCTAAAAACAGACTATGCCATTCGCGGCTACGCGGTAACGCGGCTACGCGGCTACGCGGCTACGCGGTAACTCATGACCCTCCGCCCTTAATACAACTACGCAAAAATCGTGTCAAGCCCCCTCTGAAAACGCTCGTTTATTATTTTTTTCTTTATCATCTTTTGTCTGAACGCGCCCTCAGTACGTTTTTATCAAGACATCACTACACGTCATTTTTTGACTCTCACCCTGGATTGCTTCGCTCGGCAATGTGCCGCTCGCTCGCAATGACGGGGGACTTGCCCGCAATGACGGGAGGCTCGCTCGCAATGACGAGGGGAGAGTTGTCATTGCGAGACGCGAAGCGGCGAAGCAATCCAGACGGGAAAAGAACTGCGGGCGCATTGTTCGTGAGGTTTGCGGTTATATAAAAACGTTATGGAAGAGATAAGAGCGGGGGACGATTCCCCTGTTGTTATATATTTTTGTTTCTTAAGAGGAGATATGGTATGAAGCAGAATGATTTTCGTGGTATTGCGGTGGCGGTTTTGGTGTTCGCGCTCGGCATTATAGCCGTGGGATTTACGGGGTGCGACTTTCTGGAAGATTTCGTCAGGATGCAGGGCGCGGAGGAACCACCGACCGTCGACTTCTTCTCCGGGGTTTCCACGGAGGAGGAGGTGGACAGCGCCAT
>JAISZQ010000194.1 GCA_031269165.1 Spirochaetaceae bacterium | reverse complement strand
CGCCCCCGAATCACAGCGGAGGGTTGTGTCCCATGGGGTTTTTGAACAGGCTCTAAGGATTCTTAACCGCAGATTACGCGGATTTGCACGGATTTAATCCGCCCGTCATTGCGAGCGAGTCGCCTGTCATTGCGAGCGAGCGGCACATTGCCGAGCGAAGCAATCCAGGGTGAAGACATTCCTCGGCTGGATTGCTTCGTCGCTATTGGCAACGCAAGTTGCCACCTCCTTGCAATGACACCCTCACCTCTTATCCCTTAAATCAGCGCAATCTGCGGTTCCTTTGGTTTCCATTTTTCTTTCCATTTGCTTAATTGGAACAGCCTCCGTTATCCGCGTCATCTGTGGTGAATGTGATTATGTCCCGCGGGTTCCCCGTGTTCCCGCCTATTCATTCTTTTTCATTTTTTATTTATGATATATTCCATGTTTCAGTCTATCAAGAAGGTTCTCGCGGCGTATTTCAAAGAGATGTCGTTTGAACCCCGGATCGCCGAGTTGTTGCCCCGAAACGGCGGGTATACGATGCCCCTTTTCGGGAAAGATGTGCTTGCGGGCGTGATTGTCGGCGTGGTCGCGTTGCCCCTGTCGATGGCGTTTTCGATCTCGGCGGGCGGCACTCCGGCGCAGGGCATTTACACGGCAATCATGGCGGGCTTTTTCGTGAGCCTTCTGGGAGGCAGCAAGTTTCAGATCGCGGGCCCCACCGGCGCGTTTGTGACGATCATCTTCGGGGTGCAGACCCGCTACGGCATGGACGGCCTCATCATGGCAACGATCCTTGCCGGGCTCATGCTTCTGGCGATGGGGCTTTCGGGTCTCGGAAAGTTTATCAAATACATTCCCCACCCCGTCACGATGGGCTTCACCACAGGTATCGGCCTTCTCATCTTTTCCCAGCAGATAAAAGACCTCTTCGCGCTGGACATCGCGGCCTCTTCTCCTGAATTTTTTACAAAATGGGCGGAATATGCGGGGGCCTTCTCCACGTTTCAGTGGCCCTCCCTTGCGCTGGGTCTTGCCACGATTGCCGTCATCATCCTCATGCGCCGGTTCGCGCCGCGCATACCGGGAGCCGCCGCCGCCGTTGCGATTGCCACGATCGTGACGGCAGTGTTTTCGTTACCCGTCGAGACCATCGGCAGCCGTTACGCGGGCATCCCCGCAAGCCTCCCGATTCCCGCGCTCCCCGCCTTGAACTGGGAAATCATCCGGGACGTGCTGCCCTCCGCGTTCACCATCGCGCTGCTTGCCGCCATAGAAAGCCTTCTCTCGGCAGTCGTCGCCGACGGCATGACCGGCGATCGGCACAACGCGAACATGGAACTTGTCGCGCAGGGACTGGGAAACCTCGCGGCAGGTCTCTTTGGCGGCATCCCCGCGACCGGCGCCATCGCCCGCACCGCTACCAACATCAAAAACGGTGCGGTTTCCCCGGTGTCGGGCCTCGTCCACGTGCTTACCCTTGTCGTCTTCATCCTCTTCCTCGCGCCGGCCGCCTCTTCCATCCCGCTCGCGTCCCTTGCCGGGGTGCTGATCGTCGTCTCCTGGGACATGAGCGACATCCCCCGCTTTGTCCGCCTTATGCGCGCCTCGCCCAAGAGCGACACCATCGTCCTGCTCACCACCTTCGCGCTGACCGTCACCTTTGACCTCACCTTCGCCGTGGAAATCGGCGTGATTCTCGCCGTGTTTCTCTTTCTGCGCCGCGTCATCGAAGTCGCCGCAATCAAACCCGAAAACAACGAGCTCATCGCGGAACTGGCCTACGGCGAGATCGGCAAGCGCACCCGAAACGAGATCGAGGCACTGTCAAAAGACGCGGTAGAAATCTACGAAATATCCGGCCCCTTCTTTTTTGGAGTCACCGATATGCTGCAAACCACGCTCCGCACCATTCCCCAAAACACCCGTGTCATCATTCTGCGGATGCGCGATGTGCCGGCGGTCGATGCGTCGGGGATCGCGGCCCTTGAAACGTTTATGGCACAGTGCAAAGCCAAGAAGATCACCCTTATGCTGTCCGAAATCCGCGAACAACCTTTGAAGGCCCTGGGTAAATACGGCTTTATCGACAGTCTGGGCGTGGAAAACGTAAAGGACACCTTACCCAAAACACTGGATGCCGCCGAAGACATTGTTGAAGGAGAGGGCCTTTTAAATAGAGCAACTCCTCCAAAACCTCACGTTTTGACAAGGTAACCTTGTTTGCCCAGCAACCTTTGAAAAAGCGCAGTTTCGTAAGGCTAAAGCACCGCTTTATCCAGGTTTTAGACATCAGAAACTGCAAGAGCCGAAGGCTCACCTTGAGCGCAGCCCGTCAAAACTCTTTTCGTGTTTTAGAACAGGCTCACATATATTACATCTTCTTCATACACTTCAATTCTATAGGGATAACGTATTTCATTAACATATCTATTTATAAAACCGCATTCCATTTTTATTACTTCAAAACCGCCGTCTATTTCAATGCATCTATCATTCAGCAGCACTAAATTATGTGTTTTTTGCGGAACAATATTATTATAGGTCAAATAACATTTTAAATATTTTTCCGTTGCCTACGCGCAAAGATAACAAATAACTTCCCGGTGTTTACGGACGGATTCGTTCAGTATTTTTGCCGAATCAAAATCAGCATCGGCTATTATCATCCATTCTTTGGCGTCGTTAATGTTCATATAATATCTTTCCCTTTTGATAAATTGTCTTTTCAAATAAATTTTCTCTTTTTCGTTTGTTAAATATACTCTCATTATTTAAGAACAGATCAATAAAATATATTTTTTTATAACCTGAATTCCGCAAAAATTAGCGTAGACATATCCCCTAGATACTTAAAAGGATGTCATCGACAGCGTCAAAAGCCGAGAGGATTTGTTTTTGTTTTCTGGTTAAAGTTTTTG
>JAISZQ010000141.1 GCA_031269165.1 Spirochaetaceae bacterium | reverse complement strand
GATAAAACCATGCGGTGCATGGTGACCCACGCAAGCGTGGGTTTTGTGGGCGTACCCCAAGCGTCCACGGATGGACGCAGGACTGAGTACGCCCCGGCCCGGAAGTCCGAAGCAGGACGTGAAGGACTGTAGGGAGACCCCCGTAACGCCCCCGAATCCCAACTTTCAGTCATGGAGTTTCGGAACAAGCGGGGCAAAATCCCGCCCGAAACTCCAGAAGCGGGCAAAGCCCGCGACCGAATCACAGCGGAGGCTTGCGTCTCCAGGGTTTTTGAACAGGCTCTTACCGGCAACGCCACGAGAATTTCCTGAGTCGATTGGAGCATAAAGGCGGGATCAAAAATTTTTCCCATCTTTATGCCCCACGGTTCCTCTGCCTACTGACCGGCTTGCAAAGCCTCTTTGGTGGTATAGTCTTTACCGAAGAAATATTTCCGCGAAAGTTCCCGCAGTTTGCCGTTGCGGTGAAGCTGCTCAAGGGCCGTGTCGAACTGATCACGGAGCGTCTTGGCCTTTTCCGTTTTCGGAAACAAGAGATGGATGGAGTTGACGGAAGTACTCGTCCATTCCGGGTCGGCAATGGGAAACGAATCTATCTTGTATCCCAGAGATTCGGCGGTAAGTTGGGTGGTAATGATTGAGCTCACGGTGGCATCCACCCGCCCGCTTTCGATCTCTGTCAGGGCGTTTACGATATTACCGTCGGTAAAGACAATTTCGATATTGACCCCCGTCTGCTTGATAAAGTTCTCAAGTTGGGTGGTGGACGAGGTTCCCACTCCGGCGGCCACCTTTTTGCCCGCCAAATCCCTCAAGGATCGGAGGTCGGTACGCCCTGCTTTGAATACCAAGTGGGATCCGCCCCAAAGGTAGGGGACCGTGGAGAGGTAATACTTCTCCTCTCGTTCTTGACGCCAACCGAGATTGCTGGCGATAAGGTCGAAATCGCCTCCTTCCAGGGCAACGAAGATACCGTCCCACGCAGTGGGCACGAACTCAACCCGGTATTCCGGCAGAAGCGCGATAATGGCCTTTACCACCGCCACATCGTAACCGTCGGCTTCCCCCTGCTCGGTTACGTAGTTGTAGGGTGGATACGCCCCTTCGGTTCCGACCCTGATGAGGGTTGATCCGCCACTCTCCTTTTTGGCACCCGCGAACAACGCCGTTCCTGCCAGAAACAGCGCCATGACGACAAACAATTTTCTTGTTTTCATAAACTACTCCTTAAAACATAGTCTTCATATTGAATTACTAGGATATAATAGCAACCCCAATATTTTTTGTCAAGAGACACCCGCGTTTTTGCCTTGTTTTTAGGTGTTTTTTTGTCGTTTTTTTGTAATCGGGAGATTTGTCCGCAGATTGCACCGATTTTTACTTCCCCATGTCCACATAAACGGTGACGCCATCCGGCAATCTGTGGACAGACACTGCAATTTCTTTCTTTATTATGATAACTTTTCGACATGCCGGTAGCACGCCCTTTGGGACAGTTAGCGGTGGGGATCGCCGCGCCACAGATCACGCCTCCTTTGGGCGGGTACTGTGTAGCAGGTGCCCCCCGTCATTGCGAACCCACAGGGTGAAGCAATCCAGACGAGACGGCCTCCCGTGATGCTCCCCGCATAAATAGTGACGGCTGAATAGTTACGAAATTTTGATATTATGCTGATTTTACAATGCCTGCTGGGTAAAACGTAAAGAGCGTTGTTAAAAAACCTCACGTTTTTAAACAAATTCCGCAAAAAATGCGGTTTTGTAAGAGCCTGTTCAAAAACCCTGCGAGACGCAAGCCTCCGCCGAGTTCCGGGGGCGTTACGGGGGTCTGACCCCCGTTGAAAGGGGTAGCGGAGGACGCAAGTCCGTAGCGAGGGGGAAGGCTTTCCCCCTTTTGCTGAGATTTTGAACAGGTTCTAAGGCTAGAGCCATGCTTTGGCCCGGCTTTAGCCTTACAAAACCGCAGGACTTACACGCCAACCTTTGGTTAGCCGACAACCAACCGGGTTGTTAAACAAGTCTCGTGACGCTGCCCCGGCGGGACTACATGATGCCTCTCCGCACCGAGGTGAGTTGGGCACGAATTCTGAGCATGGCCTTGGTGTGGAGTTGGGAAACCCGCGACTCGGTGATGTCGAGCACTTGGCCGATCTCGCGCAGGGTAAGATCCTCATAATGGTACAAGATGATGATCTTTTTTTCTTTTTCGGGGAGTTGGCTGATGACATCGACTACGATACGGACAATCTCATCACGCTCGGCAATCACGTCGGGCTTGTAGGGTTCGGGAGCCTCAATGCTGTCCTGAATGGAAACCTTGTCGTTTTCGTCGCCGGAAAACCAGACATCGTTCAACGAGAGGATGGAGGTGCCGGAAATTTTCATCATCGTGCGGAGAAACTCGGACTCGTCCATTTTGAGATACTCGGCAATCTCCTGATCGGTGGCAGGGCGGCCTTTCTGGGCTTCCAATGTCGAGACGGCCTCTTCCACCTCGCGGGTCTTCTGTCGCACCGAGCGGGGCACCCAGTCGGTTGAGCGAAGCTCGTCAAAGATCGCCCCCCGAATACGGGTTACCGCGTAGGTCTTGAACTTAACGTTTTTTTCGGGATCGAATTTGTCGATGGCGTCGAGAAGGCCGAAGGTACCGCAACTGACCAGATCATCAAACTCAACATTCGCCGGCATACCCGCCGCCACCTTACCCGCCACATACTTCACGAGTGGGGCATACTGCCGGATAAACCCATCCCTCAGTTTGGGATTTCTGGTGCGGCGGTATTCCAGCCAAAGAGCGTCTTCTTTTTGAGCAGCCAGATCTTCCTGAACCGGCGCCTCATCATTTGCCATCGTTTATCCTCTGAGCCTCTTCCAAAACACGAAAAGAATCTTGACAGGCTGTTGCCTATTGCAGTTTCTGATGTCTAAAGCCCAAAATTTGAGCCACCCTCCGCTGAAGCCGGGCTAAAACCCGGTTTTAGCCTTACGAAACTGCGCTTTTTCAAGGTTACTGGGCAAGCAGAACTTGCCTTATCAAAACTTGAGGTTTTGAAGCAGCCTCCTCTATTCGTCCAACAATAAATTCTGTATCGCACCCGCCAATTTTTTGGGATCGGCATTCGCTATACTATCCGCTTCCGGCACCCGCGCGTACCCCTTTCGGTTCCCGGCAGGCGGAGGATCTACAGACCGGAGCATCTCCTCAACTGCGTCCACATTCGTATCAACACTCTCATTCAAAATGTTAAAATCCATAGGCTTGAAAGAGCCATCTATGCCTTCCCCACCGCCAGTATAACCTACCGTTGAATTTTGTTCCAGCCCCTCCCCGCCTTGACCAACACCGACGTTTCTTATCCCCAAGTCGTCCTCATCGTCCACAGAAACATCCACATTACCCCCCACCCCGGTACGCTTCGGATCCGTAGCCAAGAACCGCCTGAACAGGAGCGTCGCCCCCACGCCGAACAAAAAGAATCCTGCCCCAAAGATCAGCGGACGCAACACCAGCGCGGGCAACCCTATCCCGCTCACCAGCGCTATCAACAGAGAAAGCACACAGGCGCACCCACCCGCAATTATCGCCGGTTTATATTTCTCCATACTATCGACCGTTTCCATAACACATGAGCCTGTTCCAAAACCCAACTAAAGGGGGAAAGTCATCCCCCACGCTACGGCCAATCTCAAACCATTACGGGGTATACCCCGCAATGGTTTGAGCCGTCCTCCGCTACCCCCTTCAACGGGACAAAACCATGCGGTGCATGGTTTTGTGGGCGTACCCAAAGCGTCCACGGACGGACGCATTACTGAGTACGCCCCGGCCGGAAACCCGAAACAGGACGTTGAGGGTTGTAGGCCAGACCCCCAAAGGCATCCTAACGGATGCCCCGCCCCCCGAATCACAGCGGAGGCTTGCGTCCCGTGAGGTTTTGGAACAGGCTCACATAAGATCTAACCACAAGGGCGCAAAA
This sequence comes from Spirochaetaceae bacterium, assembly GCA_031269165.1. Lineage (GTDB taxonomy): Bacteria > Spirochaetota > Spirochaetia > Treponematales > Breznakiellaceae > JAIRNN01. Next base: position 13,707 of record JAISZQ010000141.1, on the reverse strand, counting down.
AACAACGCGGCCATTACCAATTTCGTTATAAAGGGGAATCCGCCTGAAGGCGCGTTTAAGGCTGTATTGGGGAAACCTTTCCCCCAAACGGACGGCAAACAGCGACCCGATCAGTTTTCCTCTGCAAAAAAGCATACCATATCAAAGCGGTTTTGTCCAGTGAGCCAGTTCCAAAAGGTCAAAACTCGCTCGTGTTTTGGAACAGGCTCCCCGTGATTAACCCCGTGATCCGCGATGAAGCACTCGCATAAACACGGCGGGCAGCGCGAAAAGCGTCAACGTGGTGGACGCGATGATCCCGCCCAGCATCGCCGCCGCCATCGCCTTCTGGCTTGCCGCAGTGGACGAGAATATGAGGGGCAAGAGGACAATCGCCGTTGTGAGCGTCGTTGCCAGCACGGGCTGAAAACGTTCCCGCGCCCCACAGTAGACCGCGCGGGGAACCGCCATCCCGGCGGCAATGTGTTCAATGCTCGTCTCGTATAACACGATGCCGTTGTTCACCACGATGCCGAAAAGGGTCACGATGCCGATGACCGCGCCTGAGTCGAGTTCCGCGCCGGAGAACAGCAAGGCGGGGCCCGCGCCCGCAAGCGAAAAGGGGATGGAGAGCATCAGCACAAGCGGCATCGTCCAGGACTCAAACTGCGCGCCCATCGTCAGGTAGAGTAGCACCACCACGAGCGCGATGGTCACGGCAAGCGACACCCGATACTTGGCAAAAACCGTCTCATCGGCGCGAATAACCCCGTCTGATTTGGCACACTGTTCTGCAAACACCTTGCGCAACGCCCGTTCCCGCCCCGTTTTGGCTGTCACGTCGATATACACCGCGTCGTTCCGGTCGAGACGGGCAAGCGATTCAGGCGAAAATTCTTCCTTTACTATGCCCACAGTACCAACAAACACCGGTCCATTCCCCTGCGCGGGTCGCACGGGAATCGAGGCGATCGTTTGCAGAGGCGGCAACACCGCCTCCGGGCGGGTTCCCCGCACCCGCACGTCAAGCGGACGCCCCTCAATTTCAAGGCGAGCGGCAAGCGTTCCCTCCGTGACGCCCATCGCGGCTTCGGCGATGTCCGCGTTGTTGATGCCCAACTGGGCAAGCGCCTCCCGTTTGGGAAGAATCCTCAATTCGCGCCGCTCGCCGGAAGGCCGCAGCACGGCGGATTCAAGCGGCGCGTCGCGGTTGCCGCGCAGTCTTTCGATTGCGTCCCGCGCTTTTTCCCGCGCCTCGTCCGCGCTCTTCGCGGTCGCCGCAAAACGTTCCCCCTCGGACAACCCCAGCACTTTTTCCTTGGGGTCGGGCGGGAAAAAGGCCCGTGTTTCGATAAACGCGGGGGTCTCCTCCAGCGTCTTTTGAACAGTCCGCAACAAGGCCGCCGGATCCGCCTCTTTTGAAAGCATCACCCGGAAGATAAATTCTTCTTTCTTATAATCGGGGGACGAACGCCGTTTTACATCCGCTTCTTCCGCCCCGGCATGGGCAAAGACCCGGTCAACCCCCGGCAATTTTTCCAAAAGCCCCGCCGCGACCGCCGCTTCCTCCGCCGCCCGTTCCAGCAGGAGGCCGGACGGAAACGCAACGCTCACCATGATTTCCCGCGCCGCGTCCTTCGCCACAAAAGCGGCAGGTCTTGAGACAAGCACGACAAAGCCCGCGGCGCTCAACACCGCCGCCGCAATGAGAACCTTCCGGGTGTTTCTCACCGCCCGCCGCAAATATGTGGCGTAAAAATTATCCAGCCCTGCCGTTCCTGTCGCGACCTTCATCACCTTTGCTATGCCCGGCGGAAGGATTGATCTTCGGCTTGGCCTTGTCGCGGACTTGAAAAACGCCCGAAACAAGGCGGGCAGCGCGAACTGGGCGTAGACCCAGCCTGAAAACACCGACACGGCGATAGTCACCGCCATGTCGCCAAAGAGCGCGCCCAGTGCCCCGGGCAAAAAGATCACGGGAACAAAGACGACGATCGTCGTCATCGCGCCGCCGAAACTCGACAGAGAGATCGCCGCAACGGTTTCCGCCGTCTCCTCCGGGCTTGGCCGTTCCGGTGTCGGCGCGAAACCGCGCTTACCAAAGCGGCGGCAGAGTACGTCCAACACGATGACCGAAGTGTCGGACACGAGCCCGATGCCGAGCGCGATTCCGGAAAGGCTCATGCTGTTGAGGGAACGCCCCAAAAGCGCGAGCAGGGAAAACGCCGCCGCCGCCGAGACCGGAATCGAAAGAGACACGAGGATGCTGTACCGAAAATTCCTGATAAACAGCACCACGATAACGATGACGGCAAAGGCCCCCAAAGCGGCTGAAAACCCCAGTTCCAAAAGTCCCTGTACAATCGAAGGAGAAGCGTCATAGACAAGGTGAATGTCCGCATCCCGCGCAAAATCCTTCTGCGACTCGGAAACGATCTTCCGTATATCACGCGAAAGCCGCACCGGATCCGCGCCGGGCCTCCGGTACACTTCCAGCGCGGTCATCTCCTTGCCCCGATAGAGGAACACACTCTGTTGTTTCGCGGGTTCCGTGCCAACCTCGGCAACGTCGTCCAGAAAGAGCGGCGACTCTCCGCCGTTTAACACCAACCGGGAAAGCCCTTCCACCGAATCGGGCCGCCCTTCGCTCACCACGACCAGTTCCACGTTGCCTTCGCGGGCGTTCCCCGCCGGAATGTCGGCACTCTCCATCGCCAGCATCTGGGCAATGTCCCCTGAGCGGAATCCCCGCATGATCGCGCGCGGCACGTTCACGCCGACCACCGCCTCCTCCCTTTCCCCGCCCGCCAGCATCACCTCGCCCGCGCCCTCGGCCCGCCTGATCCGGCTCCTCATCTCATACTCGGCAAGATTCCGTTCAAGCACCCGGTCCCCGGACTTCGCCTCAACCGCGAGGATCGCGTGCGCGTCCAAACCGGGATCCCCCTGCGTAACGACCGGCTTTGCCACCCCCTGCGGCAACGCCGCATACACCGAATCCACCGCCTCACGTACCAGCACCGCCGCGCTCGCAACCGTGGTCCCCCAGCGAAAATCCAGCACGACAATCGAAGCCCCGTCCCGCGAGACACTCTTGATACCCTCAAGCCCCTTCACCGCCGACAGCGCGTCTTCAAGCGGAATCGTCACAATATGGCGAATGTCCGCCGCGCTCATCCCGTAATAACTCGTCTCGACCAGCACCCGGGGAAACTCAATCTCCGGCAGACGATTGAGCGGCATCCGCGAAACCGCCACCAGCAACCCCAGAAACAAAACCGCAAGCGAACAAACCACCGTAACCGGCCGGCTCACGCACGCCCGTATCAGATTTTTCATACGCGCTCCTTACTATGCGCTAAACTTGACTCACCAGAGACTGTTCCAAAACCCAGCAAAAGGGGGAATCGGCAAATTGCCGCGCCTTCCCCCCTCGCTCCGGGCTTATGCCCTCCGCTACCCCCTTCAACGGGGACAAAACCACGCGTGGTTTTGTGGGCGTACCCCAAGCGTCCACGGATGGACGCATTACTGAGTACGCCCCGGCCCGGAAGTCCAAAACAGGATGTTGAGGACTGTAGGGTGCCACCCCCGTAACGCCCCCGGATCACCACGAGAAAAAAAACTCGTGGGGTTTTGGAACAGCCTCATCAATATAAAAAAAGGTAACCACAAACCTCACGAACAAATGCGTCATTGCGAACAAGCCGTTCGTCATTGCGAGCGAAGCGCGGCAATCCAGGGTGGCTACCCTCCTCTGGATTGCTTCACCCTTCGGGTTCGCAATGACAGGCACACCGCCTCCTCGCAATAACGACTCTTGCCCCTTCCATTCACCTAACGTTTTCATTAACCACAAACCTCACGAACAAATGCGTCATTGCGAACAAGCCGCTCGTCATTGCGAGCAGAGCGAAGCAATCCAGGGTGGCTACCCTCCTCTGGATTGCTTCACCCTTCGGGTTCGCAATGACTGGCACGCCGCCGCCTCGCAATGACAGGCATTCCACGCTCCTCGCAATGACTCCCGCCTCTTACCTTTTACTTCAACAAAACGATTTTCTGGGCCTTCGTCTGCTTGTTGCCATAGGTGTCAAGCAAGCCCGCCCCGACAGAAATCGTTATAACGCCGTGTTCAACCTCCTTGTTATCCAATATCCCGGTGATGACGACAGGACGGCTTTCCCCGTCGGGAGCCGTTCCATAGTCAATCGCCGTCGTCTGAAACGACGCGGCGTTGTTTGTCGAGGAAAAACTGAAACATTCCATCAGTGAATAGAGGTTTATGTCCGCGCCCTCCGCCGTGTCAAACCACAGCGTAATCGCCGCCGCGTCATCGTCTGTGATGTGCGCATTGGTAAAATTATCGCCGATCCCAAAACCGAAAGACGAGCCGCCATTTGCTATTGCTATTCTTTGTAACGAAGGCGGCTTTGACTTCTTTCCATTTACGTAGAGACGGTAGGATGATGACGCGGCACTCTCGTTACCCGCTTCGTCTTTCACGCCGCTTGCTACGTTCACGAGATACCGTTGTTCAAATACCGGACAATCGACCAACGAAAGAATCACCGCGTCCGAAAACCCCTGGTTTGTTTCGATATTAAACGAAAGAGACGGCACAACAGAAACCGCCTTCTTGAACGACAGCACATCAACATCCTCGGAAAAGTGGAACACGAGCTTGTAGCCGGTTTCCCATCCCGCGTTTTCCACCGGGATTTCCCTAAGCGTCCAATCCCCGCCGCCGCGCTCAATCACGATGCCCTTTTCGTCCAGCGCCGTAACACTCGTCAATTCAGGCGGAACGGTCTCTCTGTCGGCGGTGAACCGGATCACAAAATCGTTTCCCAGCGTCTTTCCGGCGGCGTTTTCAAATGCGGCCGCAACCGTCATCTTGTACATGGTTCCGCGTTGCCATGCCGCATCGGGCGTAAAGACCGCCTCGCTTGAATCAAGCGCCCAGTGCCCCTTCATCTGCGGGCTGAACGACACGTGATTGGTGAAGGCGTTTATCGGCACAAGCGTCGAAAACACAACGGTAATCTTGGTATACTCAGGCGCGATAAGACTTAAGTCGCCCGGAAAAGTGGCGAGTATCGCGGGGCGGCCTTCGAGAGGGCGGGTTGTCCAGCGTCCCTCAAACCTCTTTTCAAGGGAAACCCCCTCCGTATTCTGCGCGTCCGTATTGACCGTAATCGTGTAATCAGAGCCATAACGCGGCGGGGAAGACGGCGTGAACGTCATTTTTTCATTCGCCCACGCAAAACGGCCGCTCAATTTCACGCCGTCTTCGCTAAACTCAAAGGAACGTTCGACGCTGCTCCGGTCAGGCTCATGTGAAAACCAAACCGAAACAACCGTGCCGCTGTTTGGGTCGCTGTAGCCCTCCCCCGGACTCCACCCGGCGACCTCAAACGGCGAGCTTCTGAGGATGTCGCACGACAACAACACCAACGATGACAACAACAGCAAGGCTATCCCTTGTTTCATTTTCCGATCCTCCTGCTCCTTTCGTTATTGAAGCGTAACATTGATATAGAACACAATGTCTTCCTTTAGATACGCGCCCCTTCCGTTGGTAACGCCATTCTGTCCGCCGGGAACGACGCATTGGTAATAATGCGGGTGGTCGTGCGTATCGGTGTCGGACAAATTTGACCAAATTTGATTCAGCATTTTGTCTTGCGTCCAATCGGCGGACATTAGCACCGGTACCGGCGCGTCGGCGGGAAAAAGTTTTGACAATTTGATCTGACTGATAGCGTCAATCTGGTTTTCGGTCAAAAACGGCTGGTTGAAGGTAACGGCTATATCGGCCTTCGCTTCGGCAACATCGAGCGTTATGGTAACCGTACCGCCGTTTACAACAGATTTCCCCAAAACAGTAATCGAGAGCATATCTAAATACAGCATATCCGGCTTGAAACGCGCAAGATAATCCTCGCCCATCATGATGCCGTTCTCGTCTTTTGCCTCGCCGGATATGGTCATCGTGTAATAAGTGTCGATGACCGGGTCCCGTTCCGGGATAAACACGACGGCCTCTCGATTTATCACTTCTATCCTTCCCGAAAGCGACGGTTCAAAACGGACGATGTTTTCAAGGCTCGAAACATCCATCTTCTTCGTGAACTCAATCTTTACCGCCTCGCCGTAGCCGAATCCGGCTTCTATCGGGCTTCCGGTCTCGATCCATGCAAAGCCGTGCTCGCTTTCCTTCTTCTTCACCGGATATACCCTCAAAACGTGAGGTTTCAGCGTTTCCGCATCGCTTGTCCACTGAGCGGAAATCGTTTTGGCGAGCGAAAACCCCGCCGCGCTCTTTGCCGCCGCGTCAAGCGTCCACCCGTACGTTTCAAAAGGCGCAATATTTTTTTTATTCGTGACGGTAACGGTTGTTTTTTCTTCATTCCAGTGGTACATCTTCTCGCTGAAACCGTTTATCGTAAACGCGTCCTCAACCGAATAGGTATCCATCGGCTGAGAAAAGTACAATGTTACGAACGCGCCGTCTTTTTCGTGCACCCCCGTTTTGGCCCCGTCGGGCGGATAGAACGAAACGACAAACGGGATATCCGCGGCCGAACCATAGCGAAAGGAGGCGTATTGGGCGACCCGCTCTTCCCGGCCGTCAACGGCGCGAATCACCCCGGCAAGGGAAACCGTGTAGACGACACCGGGCGACCACCCTTGCACCGGTGTCAAAACAAGCGTGTTGGCTTCCCATCTCCGGTCAACCTCCGTGTTTCCCTGTATCGACTTCGCCGAAACAACGCTCTCCACATCGGGTTTTACCATCTCGGTGTCAAACCGTATTTTTACCGGGGAATAGGCGGAAAGCAACGCCCCGCCGGGACCGTCCGCCGCAATCTCTACCCCGATAGGTTCAAGATTGACAAACGCGCAAGAAACAAGCATAAAAAACGTCAAAATGTACGCGATTTTCATCATATATGCTCCTCTCATCCCATCGCTACAGGCCGAGTTCATCGCAGTCAACCACATCCAGCATGACGGTAATACTTTCTTTTAAATAACGCCCGCGACCGTCGTGAATACCGTCTATGCCGCCCGGCACGATGATTAAATACCGGTACGGATCATGCAAAGGACCGAACTCCATATCCCCCCACGTCTGATCGTAATCGAGAGCATATAATCCGATCTCCAGCAAATAGGGAGATTTCTGAATCCTATCGTCATTCGGATCCGGTATTACTTTTATTTTTGACAAAGCGTCTAACGCCGCAGTCAAGTCAGGCGGATCATTAAAGTGCCATGTAAGATCAATGATTAACGTGTCGTCAAACTTCTCGGCCCCTACCTTGAATCGTTCTTTGCCTAATTGATCCACAGGTATTCCGCTTTCTCCATCCAAACATTCAGCGTTTTCTAACATAAACAAATCCAAAATGGCAAAGTCGTCCTTCCACTCGGTAAAAGTGAATTGATAATCCCGCTTTAATTCCTCGCCCAAAAGCGAATGCATATCCTCTTGTACCGTTAAACTGATTTTCTTGACCGGGTTAAGCCCGGCCTTAAAATAAACGGCCAGCGTCCAGTTGTCGATCACCTTGACATCATAATTCCGGTAGGGTTCCATGCGGAGGCTCTTGAAGGGCTCGGAAAAATCCATGGCTTCATCAAAGCAAATTCTGAGGCCGCATTCGCCCTCTATGACATTGTTCCCGTATTCGTCCGCGTCATAAAAAAATTCTTCGTAATCACCGCCTTCGGTTTTCTTTAAAAAAACAACCTCCACTATCTCAGGAGTCGGTAGCGGAACCGCCTCAACGTCCTTGTCCGAGACCGCATAGAACACCATTTCCGTTTTTATCACGGCAATGCGCCCGTCCAGCGCGGAAAAAGCGCCGTTTATAGAACACGTGTACTTTTCGCCCGTCTTCCACTTTTCCGCAGGCGAGAAATAAATCGTGTTATCCTCCCATGTGACGGCCCCGGCTGTCGGAAGATAGTTATGATCCCGTACCTTGACGGCATCTGCCAAATACGCGGCGTCTGCTTCGGCCATCGGCGTGCTGAAACCGATTTTTATCGGTGTCCAGCCGCCGTAGATGATGCCGCCTGATTCCAGCGGAAAAGTGGCGATAATAACCGGTTCTTCCACCTCGGTTTCGCACGAGGCGGACAGGGCGGACACGAACAGGGCAAGCGCGAAAACGAGAACAACGCCGCGCGCTTTGCTTGATTTACTTTTTGGTGATTTGAACATAGGTTCCCTCCTTGAGACCCGATGCGGGTTTCAGTACGACTAACTCCCCTTTTTCAAGACCGGTGATGATTTCCCTTTTGTTTTCGTATATTTCGCCAAACGTAACCTGCCGCATCGTGACCCGCCGGTCCTGCACAACACAGACCGTCCCTTCTTTTTTGTTTTTGTTGATGACCGCCTCGTCGTCAATCACGATTATTCTGTCCGGCTCGCCGACGGATATACGCGCCTCGGCAAACATTCCGGGTTTTGCGGCTCCTGTTTCAGACGTTTTGGACAACGCTTCCGCATTGATTAAGACCCGGACGTTAAACATAAAAGACTGAACATCGGCAATCGGCGACACAAGATCAACCGTCGCGTGATACGTTGCCCCGGTACCGTCTACCTTGACCACCGCCGGCATCCCCTTTTTGACACGGAACGCATCCGCCTCCCGCACGGGGATGGTGGCGTAAAGCGCATCCGCATTCAAAACGGTGAACAACGTGTCGTCCTTTTTGACGTGATCGCCCGTTTCAAAATTCCGCGCGGCGATAAAGCCGGAGACTGGGCTTGCAATCTTGAGCTCGGCCTCCGCCGTCTTCGCCGAAACAAGATTCTTACGCGCCATTTCCCTGCTCGTTTCGGCGGCTTGCAATGCGACACGCAGGGAAGACGTCGTGAGCGCGATTAAGTCTTTTATTTTTTCTTCCGGGTCGTCGCTCACCTTCATCCCTGCCGCCCGTAAATCCTTGTCCCGAAGGCCGATTCTCCTGATTTCGATATCAAGGGCGGATAGTTCAAGCTGGGCGGCTTGGGCGTCTATTTCAAAACGCGCGCTACGGATCGATTCTTCGTTTACGCCGCCCGCCGCATAAAGCGTCGTCTGCTGGTTAAATTTCCGCACCTGTTCGCCGTGGGACTGCCTCTTCTCCGACAACTCCGCCTCGGATCGCTTGAGGCTTAACAATTCCGCCTCGGCGTTAAACTCGCCTTCGAGCAACTGTATCTTCGCCAATTGATATGCGGATTCCGCCTGGGTGTACTCCTCCTCGGACACTTCGACCGCGATGCTGAGGCGCGGGTTTTTCAAAAGCGCGAGCATATCGCCTTTCCTCACTTCTTCGCCCTCGCGGTGGTATATCGCCGCGATCTCGCCGTCCTGCTGAGTGCTCACATCGTTCTTTTGCAGGAACGAAAGCGAGCCGAACCCCGTAACTTCATTCGGCTTGGCGACCGCTTCCGCCTGGGACACCCGCACGGTCACGGCAACATTCCCCTCGTCTTGCGGTTTCGTATTCGCGCACGAAACACAAACCGCAAAGATTACCGCATAACAAATAAATCTTTTCTTTCTTTCCGTCACTGCTTTGTTCCTCCTATATGTTCCAATTCTCCCGGCGGCAGAGCCATGAGTTTTTCGATCTCCCGAACAGCCGAAAGAACGTCCACCGCCGTATTTACCCCCATGATTTCGCTCTGGGCATAATCAAGTTCCATCTGCATCATATCCAAACGGGTGATATGCCCCAGTTTGATTCTTGTTTCCGCAAGCCTGAGTTGGGCGGATGCCAATTCTTTTGAACGGATCGCCAAATCCCGTTTTCGTATCAAAAAATCAAGTTTTTCCATCAGCAATTCCGCGTTCCGGTCCAGCCGCCGCATAACGACCGCATGTTTGTTCCGTTCAAGATTCAGCGCAAGTTTGGCCGATTTTCCGGAAAGCCCCAAAGCCGGATCGGGCAGTAGTTTAAGCGATTCGGACAATTGGGCGTTCTTTTCCGTTCTGGGCTCTTCGCCGTAGTTTCCCGATGTTGTGCTGCCTATCCACGGCATCGAAAAATCAATCGTGAGGCCGAACGACCATTTGTAATGGGAAAGCGGATAATGGTCCCCGGTCAACGAAAAACTGCCATTTCCTTTTAGCGTCGGGATCCAAAGACGGGACGCGAATTTTGCCTCCTCTTCTTTCTGGAGAATCGAAAGCTGGGACGAGACCAGATCAGGATTCCTTGCCAGTATTTCGGATTGTACCGCCTTGACGGACGGCAACCGAAAGACGCGGGTTATATCAATCTGTTCCGCCAGAACCGGCACCCGGTCCAGTCCCAGCATCTCGGCAAATTGTTTTTCCTGCTCGGCCTGCTCAAGTTCCCCGTTCACGATCTCGATCCGCGCCTCTTCAAGCATGATGTCCGCTTCAAGCAGATCCGTTTCAAGCGCAAGCCCCAGCGTCATTTCCGTATCCAGCACCAGACGCTGCTTTTCCAGCGCGGCTAACGATTGCCGTTTGATGTCAAGCGTCATCCGCCCCTGCAACACCTGCCGATACACGGCGATCGCGTTTTCCGACACTTCCCGCAGCATATTTTGTAGCGTGTCCTTTTGCAACAAAAGTTGCGCCTTTTCGATTTTTCTGCCGGACGACATTTTCCCGCCGTCAAACAACAACTGTTGTACCGAAACGGTGTACATCTTGGAAAAATCATCCGGCCCGATGGTCGATACCCGGTCGTCTTCCGAAGCGGAGAGCGTAACCGACGGGAAAAAATCCCGTATTCCCATCTTCCACGCGCTTTCCTTCAAGGACTGCTGGGCAAGTTCGGTTTGAAGTTCGATTGAGGCGGCGACGGCCATCTCTCCCGACTGGGCAAACGTCAGCGGCAGGTCGAGCGTGTCCCGGTCGGATGCGGAAAGGCCTCCCATCGCACATATAAAAATAAACAACCAAACGGTCTTCTTATCCGGCATTATTGGCCTCTCGTTCCCGCACTAAATTCGCCGCTTTTACGGCCTTTTTTGCCGTCTTTCTCAGCAGGTTTTCCATGTTGCCGGAAACGGAAAGTCCCGCCGTTCCCGCGACCACGGTTCGGCCCGCCGCATAAGGCGTTCTCACGCTTTCGTCCCCCGCATAACGCACGCTTTGTACCGGCCACAAGACCACTTCGAGCGAGATCGATTTCTTGGTATTCCAGCCGTGCTGAATGTCCCGCTCCCGCGCATAGACATCGACGATGTAATCCGCGCCTCCGGTCGCCGGTTCAAACACATAGCCCATCTCCCAAAAGAGCAGGGGCAGAATGGCGTTTATTTCCCGTTCAATCGAATAGGAGCCACCGGGCTTGTCAACGTCTATCGTTCCCAGTTGTAACGTCCCCCGAATTGCTTCGTCCTGTTTTGGCAAAGCGCCGGGCCACGATTTTCCGTTGCCGTAGGTGATCCCATAGGTGCCGCACGAAGCCAGCGTTCCCGTTATGACGGTTGCCGCACCGAGAACAAGCACAAAAGTCCTCAAACCAAAAACAAATTTTTTCATCGTAAAAACTCCTCCAGGGTAAAATTATGCTATCGTAGCAATTCCTCTATGGTTGCTTGCAAATTGTCAACGACTTTCAATGCCGGGGTGTCCGGCGGGAAAAGGGTCTTCGCGCCCGCAAGATCGGCCAGTGCCTCCGCATCCTTGCCCAAAAGCCATTTGTGGCGCGCGCGTTCCAGAATGGCCATCGCCGTTTCCATCGACGCTTCGACGGCCCGGTCAAGATAGGCCAGTGCCTCGGCGGAATACTCAGGCCCCTTGTCCTTCTGCAAGTCGGCGGCAAGACGCAACGCGCGGACATTCTGCGGATCGTCGCTGAGTATCTGATTGACGATTGTTTCCGCCGCGCCGCCCTCGCCCTTCTCGCGCAGGACACGCGCAAGATAAAGAGACGCCTCGACTGCGGACGGCCTCTTCTTCAGGACGGCGCGTAGTTGCTTCTCCGCGTTTTCACGGTCGCCTGAGAAAAAGAACGCTTTCCCGCGCAGAATTTGAGACGGGATAAACGTTTCTTTCGCCAACAATTGAAGGGCGTCGGCAAAACGGCCTTCGTCGTACAACACCTTCGCGCGGACGTATCGTACCAACTCCGCTTCAGACCCGGTTTTTTGTCCCGAACAGGCGGAACAGGCGAACAGAACGAATCCGGCGAGCACAATGCCGCCGACAAGCCGTATGAACCTGGTTTTTGCGATTTTCATGGATTTTAATCCTTGTTTTTTCATAACGACCCCCTCACAATATAGGCAAGACGCTCGGCAAGACGCGATTGGGCCTTGTCCGGCTTTTTGTTCTGGGTAACGGAACGCAGGTACGCGTCAAAATAGTTCTTGAACCGGCCGTCCGAGGCGACCCCGCGCATGGCTCCCGCCGCATAGAGCGTGTACGGGTTGTCGGGCAGCGCGGCAAGCGGGAAAAGGGCGGCGAGCAGTTCCGGGTTTCCGGCTTGTACCGCGTTGACGACAATGGTTTCGATCTCGTACATGGTGAGGATCGACCTGCCGTCCGCCTGAGAAAGGCCTGAGAATTCCGCGATCATCGCGCGGGCATCCGCCGCATAGGGGCCTTCCGGCGACAAATTTACCGCCCGTTCGGCATAGGCCGGGATGCTTTCCCCTTTCATGTTCCGCGCCCCGAAATACCAGTATGCGGGCAACGTCTCGTAGCGCGACCGGATGGCGGCATAGGATGCGCGAAGGTGCCGGAGGGCACTCTCTTCGGTACCCGTATCCGGCGCGGGCGGTGTTCGCGGACGAACGTCCGATTGAATGTCCGCCCGAATGTCCGGCTTGGCGGCCTTCCCCGCATTTTCAAGGTCGCAAACAAGGCCCATCCATACGGAAAACTCATCCGGCTCGGCATCGGCGCGTTTGATCCCGGCGATCAGCGCCCCCGCTTCCTCGTACCGTCCCGCGAAAAACGCGCTACAGGCCCCGGCCGCTTGCCCTGCCGCATGAGCGGAAACCGGATCGAGCATCTGCGCGAGGTTCTCCACGAGGCCCCGAAATCCGGCCTCAATCATCGACTCAAGCGACTGCTGCCGCTCTTCTCCCTCGGCAAAAGAGTACGCCCAGAACAATTCCTTGAACGTGGCAAACACCGCGCCCGCATAGTCCCCGCCCTGTTCACGAAGCGTCGACTCGCGCAGTCCCGCGCCGGACTCAAACCCGCCTGACCGTTCCTTCTCGGCAAGCCGTTCGATCTGGTCAAACCAATCCGCGTCCGGCGTTTGAGCCGAAGAGCGCGGTACGGCCTGTTCGCCGGCACTCGCCGCAAAGAACCGCGTTTCTTCGGTGCAGGCTTCATCGGCATCTTCGGCCGCGTTTCCACCCGCATCTCCGTTTTTGCCGGCGCAAGTGGTGAGGAGCAAGAAACCGCACACCCATGCCGCCGCACGGATACGCCGCGCATAACAACATATTTTCATAGAAACCCCCTACGGGACTTTCGTCTCCGTACAGAGTATTAAGCGGTTACCGGCTGTTTTGCTTTATTTTTGACGAAAAAAAAGTGAAGATTTTTTGTGAAACGCGGGTTTTTACGCAATTTGCCCGATTGCCGCAACAGATGAGGACGGCTTTCCACTGTCAACAACTTAAGAATTTTGTCCGCGGATTGACGCGGATTTTCACGGATTATACCCCGCTCGATCCGTGTTAATCCGCGAAAATCCGCGGACCTTTCTTTTCTTTTT